>JALZDI010000160.1 GCA_030862655.1 Actinomycetota bacterium
AGCTGCCGCCCAAGGACGGTCACCCGCCGATCGGCGAGCTGCCCACCAAGAACATCGACACCGGCATGGGCGTCGAGCGCGTGGCCTGCCTGCTGCAGGGCGTGGAGAACGTCTACGAGACCGACCTGGTCCGCCCGGTGATCGCCAAGGCCGAGGAGCTCTCCGGCCGCCGCTACGGCGCGAGCCACGAGGACGACGTGCGGTTCCGCGTCATCGCCGACCACGCCCGCTCCGGCGTGATGCTCATCGGCGACGGCGTCACCCCCGGCAACGAGGCCCGCGGCTACGTGCTGCGCCGCCTGCTGCGCCGCATCGTGCGCTCGACCCGCCTGCTGGGCGTGCAGGAGCCGGTGCTGGGCGAGTTCGCCCAGATCGTGCGCGACGCGATGTCGCCGAGCTACCCCGAGCTGGTCACCGAGTTCGACCGCATCGACTCGGTGATGCGCAACGAGGAAGAGGCGTTCCTGTCGACGCTGACCGCCGGTTCGAAGATCTTCGACCTGGCCGTCACCGACCTGAAGAAGACCGGCGGCCAGACCCTCGCGGGCGACAAGGCCTTCCAGCTGCACGACACCTACGGCTTCCCGATCGACCTGACCCTGGAGATGGCCTCCGAGCAGGGCCTGACGGTCGACGAGCAGGGCTTCCGCGACCTGATGGCCGAGCAGCGCAACCGCGCCAAGGCCGACGCCAAGGCCCGCAAGACCGGTCACGGGGACCTGTCGACCTACCGCACGCTGCTCGACCAGCACGGCACCACCGAGTTCATCGGCTACACCGACCTGCAGTCGCACAGCCGCGTGCTGGGCCTGCTCGTCGACGGTCAGCCCGCGTCCCGCGCCTCGGCCGGGACCGAGGTGGAGCTGGTGCTCGACCGCACCCCGTTCTACGCCGAGGGCGGTGGCCAGATCGCCGACACCGGCAAGCTGGTCGGCCCGGGCGTCGCGGTCGAGGTGCTCGACGTGCAGCGCAGCGTGCCCGGCCTGTTCGTGCACCGCGCGAAGGTCCTGGAAGGCGAGCTCGGCGTGGACACCACGCTGGAGGCCGCCGTCGACGCCCACCGCCGCCAGTCCATCGAGCGCTCGCACTCCGCGACGCACCTGGTGCACGCGGCCGTGCGCAGCGCCTACGGCAAGCGCGCCGCGCAGGCCGGTTCGCTGAACTCGCCGGGCCGGATGCGCTTCGACTTCACCGTGCCCTCGTCGGTGTCGGCCGACGTGCTGGCCGGGGTCGAGGAGGAGGTCAACGACTACCTGCAGACCGACGTCGAGGTCAACGCCTACACGACCAGCATGGACCGGGCCATGGAGCTCGGTGCGATGGCGCTGTTCGGCGAGAAGTACGGCGACCAGGTCCGCGTGGTCGACATGGGCGACTACTCCCGCGAGCTGTGCGGTGGCACCCACGTGCCGCGCATCGGCCACCTCGGCCTGGTCAAGCTGGTGTCGGACTCCTCGGTCGGTTCCGGCGTGCACCGCGTCGAGGCGCTGGTGGGCATGGACGCGATGCGCCACATCAGCAAGGAGCACCTGCTGGTCACCCAGCTCGCCGAGCAGTTCAAGGTTCCGGCCGAGGAGCTGCCCGAGCGCATCCAGGGCGTGGTCAGCAAGCTGCGCAGCGCCGAGAAGGAGCTCGCGCAGCTGCGCATCTCCCAGGTGCTCAACTCCGCCGGAGAGCTCGCCGACAAGGGCACCGACGTGCACGGCGTGACGCTGGTGGCCGAGCAGGTCCCGGACGGCGTGGACGGCAACGCGCTGCGCGCGCTGGCCGGTGAGATCCGCGGCCGGCTGGGCTCGCGCCCCTCGGTGGTGGCGCTGTTCTCCGCCGAGGAGGGCAAGGTCAGCTTCGTGGTCGGCGTCAACGACGCGGCCCGCGACAAGGGCATCGCGGCGGGCAAGCTCGTTCCCAGCTTCGCCGCCGAGGTCGGCGGTCGCGGGGGCGGCAAGCCGGACATGGCCCAGGGCGGCGGCTCGAACCCCGCGGGCATCACCGCGGCCATCGGTGCGCTGCGCACCGGCGTCGACCGGGTGGTGGCAGGCGGGTGAACGAGCACCAGCAGGCGGATCCCGGCCCGGGACGTCGGCTCGGTGTCGACGTCGGGGCGGTCCGGGTCGGAATCGCGCTGAGCGATCCCGCTCCGATGCTGGCGACCCCGTTGGAGACGTTGCGACGGGACGAGGAAGGCGGCAGCGATCTCGCCAAGATCGCCGACCTCGTCTCCGAGCACGACGTGGTGGAGATCGTGATCGGCCTGCCGAAGACGTTGGCGGGCAGGCACGGTTCCGCCGCGGAGATCGCGCAGTCCTACGGGGCTGCGCTGGTGGAGAAGGTCGCGCCGGTTCCGGTGCGGTTTCACGACGAGCGGTTGACCACGGTGACGGCCAGCCGGAAGCTGTCGAAACGCGGCGTGCGGGGGAAGAAGCAGCGCGCCGTCGTTGACCAGGCGGCAGCGGTGGAGATCTTGCAGGCGTACCTGGACGGCCGGGGGCAGAGAACACGAGAGGAACTCCCGTGACCGATGATCTCGGACTGTTCGCGGACGAGCCCGGGGACCACCGGCGACGGCGCCCCGATCCGGAACGCTTCCGACGTCGCAAGAGGCGCCGATGGGTGACCGCCCTGGCCGGCCTGTTCGTGCTGGTGCTGGTCGGCGGCGGTGTGGGGTACGGAGCGCTGCAGATCATGCGGATCGGCGGCTACGAGGACTACGACGGCGAGGGCACCGGCAGCGTCGTCATCGAGGTCGCCTCCGGCGACACCGTGGGTGACATCGGCAAGACGCTGTCCGAGAAGGACGTGGTGGCCAGCACCAAGGCGTTCACCTCCGCGTCGGCGGAGAACAAGCGGATCAACTCGATCCAGCCCGGTTACTACCTGATGCGCAGCAAGATGTCGGGCAAGGCCGCGGTCAGCCACATCCTGTCGGCCGACGCGAAGGTGGGCCGGGTCGACATCCGCGGCGGCATGCGGCTGGAGGACCAGGCCGCGCCCAACGGCGGCAACACGCCGGGCATCCTCACCAGGCTCGCCGAGGCGACCTGCGCGAACAAGAACGAGAAGTGCACCACCTCCGAGGAGATGCACGCCGCGGCCGAGACCGCGGACCTGGCCGCGCTGGGCGTGCCGGAGTGGGCCGTGGCCGACGCGTCCAAGGCCGAGCCCCGGCGGCGGCTGGAAGGCCTGATCATGCCGGGCATCTACGACGTCAAGCCCGGTGAGTCCGCCGAGAACGTGCTGCGCGACGTGGTCACCAAGTCGGCGGCGCAGCTGGAAGCGGCCGGTCTGCCGAAGCTCGCTGAGGGCAGCGGTCATTCGCCGTACGAGCTGATGATCATCGCTTCGCTGACGCAGAGCGAGGGGCTGGAGAAGGACTTCCCGAAGATCGCGCGGGTGATCGAGAACCGGATCGGCCAGCCCGCGATGAAGCTGGGCCTGGACTCCACGATCAACTACCCGCTGGACAAGCCGACGCTGCTGACCAACAGCTCCGACCGGCAGCGCCCCGGCCCGTACAACACCTACATGAACTACGGGCTGCCGCCGACGCCGATCTCGGCGTTCAGCAAGGAGGCGCTGCGGGCGGCCGAGCGGCCGGCCGAGGGCGAGTGGCGCTACTTCGTGAAGTGCTACCCGGACGGGACCTCCTGCTTCGCGAAGAACCAGCAGGAGCACGACGCCTTCATCAAGGAAGCGCAGGAACGTGGCGCTTTCTGATCAGCAGGAGGCAGCGGTGCGCCGGGCTGCGGTGCTGGGCAAACCTGTCGAGCACTCGCTGTCCCCGGTCCTGCACGGTGCCGCCTACGGCGCGCTCGGTCTGCCCTGGACCTACGAGCGCGTCGAGGCGGACGCCGAGCGGCTGGTGCAGTTCGTCGGCGGTCTCGGCCCGGAGTGGGCCGGGCTGTCGGTGACGATGCCGGGCAAGCGCGCGGCGCTGCGGGTGGCCGATGAGGTCGCCGACCGCGCCGAGGCGGTGGGGGCGGCGAACACGCTGGTCCACCGGCCGGACGGGAGCTGGTTCGCCGACTGCACAGACGTGGACGGCGTCGTCGGGGCCCTGCGGGTGGCGGGTGGTTTCACCGGCGGTCACGCGGGTCTGATCCTCGGCGCGGGCGGCACGGCGGTGGCGACGCTGGCGGCGTTCGCCGATCTGGGCCTGTCCGAGGCGACGTTGGCGGTGCGCGAGCCCTCCCGGGCGGCCGAGGCGCTGGAGGCCGCCGAGCGGATCGGGCTGCGGGTCCGGGTCGAACGGCTCGACTCGATCAACCTCGCCGACGCTGCGACCAGCCACGACGTGGTCGTCTCCACGCTCCCGGCGGGCGCGGTGGACGCCCACGCGGCGGATCTCGCGAAGGCCGCGTGCGTGCTCGACGTCGTCTACCACCCCTGGCCGACGCCGCTGGCAGAGGCCGTCGGCGCTGTCGGAGGCCGGTTGGCGACCGGATTGGACATGCTGCTGCACCAGGCGTTCGGCCAGGTCGAGCACTTCACCGGGCAGGAGGCTCCGCGCACCACCATGCGGGACGCCCTCGCCGCAGCCACCGGCCACGCCCTGCCCCTGTAGGGGCTGTCGAGGGGTTGCTTTGCTCGGCGGTGCGGGTGGCGGAACCTGAGCGGTTCCGTGGACTCCGCGCGCCGCTCCTCGTGAACCGGTCTTAGACGAAAAACGGCGGCGCTCCCGGGGAGGGAAGCGCCGCCGTCGTGTCGGTCCGGGATCAGTCCATGTCGGTCGCCACGAGCTTGGCGACCTCGTCGAGGGCCGCCTCGGCGCCCTCGCCCTCGGCCGCCAGGATCACCTCGTCGCCGTGGGAGGCGCCCAGGGTCATCAGACCGAGGATGCTGCCCGCCTCGACGGGTTCGTTGCCCTCCTTGCGGATGGTGATCACCACGGGTTGGGCCGCGGCCGTCTTGGCCAGCAGGGCCGCGGGCCGCGCGTGAATCCCGACCTTGCTCGCTACGGTGACCCGTCGTTCAGACATGTCTCTCCTTCGTCGGGGGCGGGGGCACCGACCCGCGCCGCCTCACTTCTTCTCGGTGGCCGGCGCAGCGCCCCCACCGGCATTATCCGCATCGGCCGAGGCGCTGTCGTCCTCCTCGCGACCCGGGGTGCGCAGGTTCCACTTGGTGATGACGAACCGGAACACCACGTAGTAGACGACCGCGTAGCCCAGCCCGATCGGGATCAGCCAGATCGAGCCCTGGGAGATGCCGAAGTTGAGCAGGTAGTCGATCGCACCGGCGGAGAACCCGAAGCCGGAGTGGATGTCCAGCGCGTTGACCAGCGCCAGCGAGGTGCCGG
>JALZDI010000161.1 GCA_030862655.1 Actinomycetota bacterium
CCGGGTGCGTCGCGGGGTCCCCCGTGGTGGCCGCCTGCAGGGCCGCGCACATCTTGCGGGCGTGCAGCGGGTCGACACGGGTGTCGGATGCGAACACGGTGAACAGCGTCGCGGGGTAGGCCAGCCGCTCCTGCACCCGGTGGTAGGGCGAGTAGGTGAGCAGCGTCCTGAGCTGGTCGGGGTCGGCCGCGGAGCCGTACTCACCGGACCAGAACCGGCCGAGCCCGTGCCGCTCGAAGCGCGCCATGTCCAGCAGCGCCGCGGAGCACACCACCGACCGGTACAGGTCGGGCCGCTGCGTCAGCGCGGCGCCGACCAGCAGGCCGCCGTTGGAGCCGCCGGAGATGCCGAGCATGTCAGCCGTGGTGACGTCGTGCTCGACCAGCCACTCCGCGGCCGCGTGGAAGTCGTCGAACACCCGCTGCTTGTACGGGCCCATCCCGGCGCGGTGCCAGTCCTCGCCCTCCTCGCCGCCGCCGCGCAGGCAGGCCACGGCGTACACGCCGCCGGCCTCGACCCAGGCGAGCGCGCCGGGGTTGAAGCCCGGCGTCATCGAGATGCCGAACCCGCCGTACCCGTAGAGGATGGTCGGGCGCGGCCCCCTCGGCCGGCCGGTGTCGGTGCCGCCCCTGGGGCCGACCACGAACATGCGCACGGTCTGGCCGTCGTAGGAGGTGTAGTCGACCAGCCTCACGGACACGCCGGTGACCTCGGGGAACCTGCCCGGCGGCCGGGCCCACTCGCTGACCTCACCGGTCGCGCCGTCGAACCGGTAGACGACCGGGGCGGTGACGAAGTCGGTGTAGGAGAACCACGCCTCGTGCCCGCCGTGGTAGCGGGTGAGCAGGCCGCCGGTGGAGCCCAGGCCGGGCAGCGCGACCTCGCCGAGCCGCTTGCCGGACTCGGGGTCGTGGATGCTGATCTCGGAGACGGCGTGACGGGTCCAGGAGACCAGCAGCCGCGGCTCGTCCAGGTCGTCGAGCAGCGCGAAGCCGTCCAGCACCGCGACCGGGTCCTCGTCCACCAGCGGCCGCCAGTGCTCGGGGCCCGGCGTGGCGGGGTCGGTGACCAGCAGCCGGCCGCGGGGGCTGTCGTGGTCGGTCCAGACGTACATCCGGCCGTCGACGCCGACCGTCATGCTGGTCTGCGCGTCCACGTCACGCTGCGCGGCGGTGAACACCGGCGCAGCCGGGTCGGCGGCGGCTAGGTCGGCCACGTAGACCTCCGTGCGCGGGTCGGTGCCGCGCGCCCCCGACACCACCAGCCACCGTCCGTCACGGCTGAGCGAGACGCCCCACACGAACTCCTTGTCGTGCTCGGCGCCGAACACGACCGCGTCGCGGGCCGGGTCGTCGCCGAGGCGGTGCAGCCAGACCCGCCGGTGGTACTGCCGCTCGTCCTCGGGGACCTCGTCGGGGTTCAGCTGCCGCACGTAGTAGAAGCCGCTGCCGTCGGGCAGCCAGGCCACCGAGGAGAACCGGGTGCGGTCGACGGGACCGTCGACCACCTCGGACGTGGCCACGTCGAGGACGCGTATCGCCGACTCCTCGGTGCCGCCCTCGGACAGCTGGTAGGCGAGCAGGGTGCCGTCGGGTGAGGGGTGGTAGGCGTCGAGCGTGGTCGTGCCCTCCGGGTCGAGGGCCATCGGGTCGATGAGCACCCGTTCGGCGCCGTCGGGGTCGATGGTGTGCAGCACACCGTGCTCCTGCTCCGGTCGGCGCCGGACGAAGAACTGCCGCTCGTGCCGGAACGCCGGCGGCCCGTGGAACCCCGTGCGCAGCAGCACGTCGAGCCGCTCGGCCAGCCGCTCGCGCATCGGCCACCGGGAGCGGTGGTCGGCCAGCAGCTCGTCCTGCGCCGCCAGCCACTCCGCGGTCTCGGCCGAGTCGGCGTCCTCCAGCCAGCGGTAGGGGTCGGCGACGCGCACGCCGTGCAGCTCCTCGACGAGGTCGTCGCGGCGGGCGGCGGGATAGCGGGGGAGGTCGGTCACACGCCGGAGGCTACCGACCCGCCGGCGGCGCTGGGTGGCTAGTCTTGGGCCCGTGACCACACCATCCTCGCCCCGTCCTGCGCCCAGCCGTACGCGCCGGGCAGGCGCTGTCGGGGCCGCGTCCGTGGCGCTGGTGCTGCTCGCTGTGCTGCTCGCTGCGCCGGCGTCCGCGGCCACACCGGTGACCTGGCAGGACCCCCCGCCGATGTCGCTGCTGCAGGCGCTGCTGATCTACGGCGGCATCCCGCTCGCGCTGGTGCTGCTGATCACGACACTGGTGCTGGCGCCGTCGATCATCCGCGGCGACCGGCAGCAGCGTGGCGTGGCCTCCTGGACCGAGCCGCAGTGGTTCGGCGGCCCGGGCCAGGCCGTCACCGCCGGCGGTCACGACCACCGCCCCGAGCTCGGCGCGGGGTCTGCGGGGGCAAGCGAGGAGACCGGCGGATCGGCCGGCTCGTCCCACCAGGCCGGGGGAGCCAGTGCCCGCTGGTGAGCTCTTCACGTTCGGCGACCGCGCGGTCATCGAGAGGGCGGTGCGCAACGCCGAGGAGTCATGCGGCTTCGACTTCTCCGTCTACGTCGGCTCCAGCGACGGCGACGCCCGCGCGTACGCCGAGCGCCTGCACGACAGGCTGCACCAGCCGGAGCAGGCGGTGCTGGTCATGGTCGACCCCGTGGCCCGGCTGCTCGAGATCGTCACCGGCGCCGAGGTGCGCCGCCACCTCGACGACGCCGAGGTGGGCCTGGCCGCGCTGAACATGCAGACCGCGTTCGCCGCCGGCGACTTCGCCGGCGGAATCGCGACCGGTCTGCAGCAGCTCGCCGACCACGCGCGGCGGCCCCCGATGCTGCACGCCGACTGAGGGCAGGGCAAGTCACCCCGCGTCGCGCGCCTGGGCCCGCAGCGCCCGCTCGAGGTCGGCGCGCCCTTCCGACACCAGCCGGCGCGCCGCCGGGTTGGCCTGGGTCGTCGACAGCCAGGCGCTGACCTTGTCGAGCACCTCGGGGGTGGGGATCGCCCGCGGGAACATGAACGTCAGCACGTTGCTCGCCAGCTGGGTGCCCTTGTCCTCCCACACCGTCGCTGCCAGCTCGAGGTAGCGGTCGACGTAGGGCAACAGCAGCTCCTCCTGCCCCGGCTGCTGGAACGCTGCCGCGACGCTGCGCTGGGTCTCGTTGGGCACGTCGTCGCGCTCGGTGGCCTGGTGCCACGCCCACTGCTTGGCGGCCGCCGAGGGCAGCGCGGTGCGCGCCGAGGCCGCGTGCTGCTGCCCCGAGATCGTGTTGTCGCGGGACAGCTCGGCCTCGATCGCGCTCTCGTCCAGCCGTCCGGCGCCGGCCAGCCCGCTGAGCAGCGCCCAGCGCAGGTCGGCGTCGATCCGCAGCCCCGGCAGCTCACCGCCGTCGTCGAGCAGCACCTCCAGGACGTCGAGGTTCTCCGGGCGGGTCGGCGCCGCCGCCAGCGCGCGCACCAGTGCGAGCTGGTGGTCGCTGCCGGGCTCGGCCGACCGCGCCAGCGCGAGCAGCCCGGACTCCCAGCGCGTTGCGACCTCGTCGCGGTGCGCCGGCGCGACGTAGATGTTGACCGCGGTCTGCGCCTGCCGCAGCAGCGTGTGTACGGCGGTCAGGTCGGACTCGGTGCCGACGCCGCGCAGCACCAGGTCGACGAAGTCGCTGGCGGCCATCTCGGCGTCGCGGGTCATGTCCCACGCGGCGCCCCAGCACAGGGCCCGCGGCAGGGACGCGGTGAACGCGTCGACCGAGGCGACCAGGGTGGCCAGCGACCGCTCGTCGAGCCGGATCTTGGCGTAGGTGAGGTCGTCGTCGTTGAGCAGGATCAGGTCGGGGCGGCGCTGGCCGACCAGCTCGGGCACCTCGGTGCGTTCGCCGGTGACGTCGGTCTCGACGCGGCCCCGGCGTACCAGCCCCTCGTCGGTGCGGTCGTAGAGCCCGACCGCCACCCGGTGCCGCCGCAGCGTGGGGAAGTCGGGGTGCGCGCTCTGCTGGACGGCGAACGCTGCGAAGGTGTCGTCGTTTGCGGTGTCGAAGTCTGCCCGCAGGGTGTTGACCCCGCTCGTCTGCAGCCACTCCTTGGTCCACGAGCCGAGCTCGCGCCCGGAGGTCTCCTCCAGCGCCGCGAGCAGGTCGCCGAGCTCGGAGTTGCCGAACGCGTGCCGGCCGAAGTACCGGCGCAGGCCGGCGAGGAACGCCTCCTCGCCCACCCACGCGACCAGCTGCCGCAGCGACGATGCGCCCTTGGCGTAGGTGATGCCGTCGAAGTTGACCTCGACCGCGTGCAGGTCGTAGTTGTCGGCGGCGATCGGATGCGTGGAGGGCAGCTGGTCCTGCCGGTAGGCCCAGGTCTTGCGGGAGTTGCAGAACGCTGTCCACGCCTGGTCGTACCGGGTCGCGACGGTGGAGGCGTGATGCGAGGCCCACTCCGCGAACGACTCGTTGAGCCACAGGTCGTCCCACCAGCGCATCGTGACCAGGTCGCCGAACCACATGTGCGCCATCTCGTGCAGGATGGTGTTGGCGCGCGTCTCGTAGGCCGCGGCCGTCTGCCGGCTGCGGAAGATGTACTCGTCGCGGAAGGTCACGCAGCCGGCGTTCTCCATCGCGCCCATGTTGTACTCCGGCACGAACAGCTGGTCGTACTTGCCGAACGGGTAGCCCATCTCGAAGGCGCTCTCGAAGAACCCGAAGCCCTGCTTGGTGACCTCGAGGATGTCGTCGACGTCGAGGTGCGCGGCGAGCGACTGGCGGCAGAACACCCCGAGCGGGATCTCGGCGTCGCGACCGGCGAGGGAGTCTCGGACCACGTGGTACTCCCCGGCCACCAGCGCGGTGATGTAGGTCGACATCGGCAGGGTGGGGGCGAAGCGCCACACGCCGACGCCGTCGTCGACCGGCTCCGGCTCCGGCGTGGGCGAGTTGGACACCACCTGCCAGTGGCTCGGCGCGGTGACGGTGAACGCGAAGCGCGACTTGAGATCGGGCTGCTCGAACGTGGTGAACACGCGCCGGGCGTCGGGCACCTCGAACTGGGTGTACAGGTAGACGCGGTTGTCGGCCGGGTCGACGAAGCGGTGCAGGCCCTCGCCGGTGCGGCTGTAGGCGCAGTCGGCGACGACCCGCAGCTCGTTGGTCTCGGCCAGGTCGTCGAGCGCGATGCGGCTGTCGCGGTAGACCGCGTCCGGGTCGAGGCTGCGGCCGTTGAGCACGACCTCGTGCACGGTGGCACCGACCAGGTCGGCGAACGTGGACGCCCCCGGCCGGCTGCAGCCGAACCGGATCGTGGTCGT
>JALZDI010000021.1 GCA_030862655.1 Actinomycetota bacterium
GGGGTGGTCAGGGTGGACCTGCACCAGGTTGCCGCGCTGCCCGGGCGCGAGCACCTCACGGTCGAAGCGGTGGTCGTACACGGACGCGAGCAGGCCGTCGCCGTCGACCTCGACGCGCAGCAGCCCATTGTCGAGCACGGTGCCCTCGGCGACGACCGGCGCGACGCCGTCGGGCGGTGCCGGGTCGAGCCGGCCCGGCCCGCACGCGTGCGCGTGGGCCCAGGCCAGCACGCTGCCGTCGGCCAGCGTCTGCACCGGCTCCGCGTCGGGTGCGAGCGCGGGCGGGACGGTCACGACCTCGGTGCGGTCGGTGGGTGCGGCGTTGGCCACCCACGCGCGCCCCATGCCGGGGTCCGTCCCGGAGTCGGTCGCGCGGGCCACGAGCTCCTCCAGCCGCACCCGAACCCGCTCGTAGACCTCGCGGGCCTCCCGGTGCACCCACGCGATCGACGAGCCGGGCAGGATGTCGTGGAACTGGTGCAGCAGCACGGTCTTCCAGAGCGCGTCGAGCTCGTCGTAGGGGTAGTCGTCGCCGCGGGCCAACGCGGCCGCGGTCGACCACAGCTCGGCCTCGCGCAGCAGGTGCTCGCTGCGCCGGTTGCCCGCCTTGGTCTTGGCCTGGGTGGTGTACGTCGCGCGGTGCAGCTCGAGGTAGAGCTCGCCGGACCACACCGGCGCGTCGGGATACTCGGCGTGGGCGCGCTCGAAGAACGCTGCGGGGCTCTCGACGACCACCCGCGGGGAGCCCTCGAGGTCGGCCAGCCGCCGCGCCCTCTCCAGCATCTCGCGGGTGGGCCCGCCGCCGCCGTCGCCGTACCCGAACGGCACCAGCGAGCTGTTCGCGCGGCCCTTCTCCGCGTAGCTGCGTACGGCGTGCGCCAGCTCCGAGGCCGCCAGCTCGCTGTTGTAGGTGTCGACCGGCGGGAAGTGCGTGAACACCCGGGTGCCGTCGATGCCTTCCCACCAGAAGGTGTGGTGCGGCATCCGGTTGGTCTGGTTCCACGAGAGCTTCTGGGTGAGGAACCAGCGCACGCCGGCGAGTCGGGCCAGCTGCGGGAACGCCGCGGTGTAGCCGAACGAGTCCGGCAGCCAGATCTCCTCGGTGTCGACGCCGAGCTCGTCGAGGAAGAACCGCTTGCCGTGCACGATCTGGCGGGCCAGCGCCTCGCCGCCGGGCATGTTCGCGTCGGCCTCCACCCACATGGAGCCGACCGGCGCCCAGCTGCCCGACTTCACCGCGGCCTGGATCCGCTCGAAGACGTGCGGCTGGTGCTCCTGCACCCAGGCGTACTGCTGGGCCTGCGAGCAGGCGAACACCAGCTCGGGGTAGTGCCGGGCGAGCTCGGTGACGCTGGCGAACGTGCGCGCGGCCTTGCGCTCGGTCTCGCGCAGCGGCCACAGCCAGGCGGAGTCGATGTGCGCGTGCCCGACCGCGGACACGCGATGCGCGCTCGCGTGCCCGGGCCGGGCCAGCACGCCGGCGAGGTGCTGCCGTGCCGCCGCCGCGGTGCCGGAGACGTCGTGCTGGTCGAGCGCGTCCAGCATCCGCTCCAGCGCGCGCAGGATCTCGTGCCGCCGCGGCTCGCTCGGTGTCAGCTCGCGCATCAGGCCGGCGAGTACCTCGACGTCCAGGGCGAGATGCCAGACGTCCTCGTCCAGCACCGCCACGTCGGCGCGGCGCAGCCGGTAGAGCGCGGTGTCATCGGCGGTGAGCCGGTCGCCGAGCTCGGTGGGGTGCGGCAGCGGGATCAGCGGGTTGGCGGCGGCCTCGACGAGCAGGTCGACGGGCTCCCCGCCGTGCGCGGTGTCGGCGACCGGCACGTGGCAGCTGCGGGGATGGACCCCCTTGATCGGGACGCCGGTCGCGTCGTACGCGAGGCCCTCGGCCTGGAAGCCCGGCGTGGCCGCGGTGAAGCCGAGGTCGACCACCACCTCCACCCGCCGGCCCTGCCACTGCTGCGGCACCTCACCGCGCAGCCGGAACCAGGTCGTCGACCACGCCCGGCCCCAGTGGTCGCCGACCGCGAACGGCTCGTACGCCGCCTCCAGCGCCGCGCGCACCGGCACCGGCTCGCCCGGCACGTGCCAGGCCCGCACGTGAAGCGGGGACGAGAAGGCGTGCATGGCCGGGCCGATGCGCTCGCGCATGGCGCGGTCGAGACGCTCCTCGACGAGACGGGAGTCGTCATGCATGGCTGCCCTCCCGCCGGTCAGCGCGCCTGGTGGCGGATCTCGTCGGGCCAGTGCAGCTGCGCGCCGCAGCGCTCCAGCACGTACTGGAAGTCGGCCAGGCTGCGGGTCGACCTGCGCACGGCCGCGGGCGTGGTGGCGTGGTCGAGGCAGAACGCGGCGAGCGCGCCGGCGGCCTCGCCGACGTTCCACTCCACCGGGTGCAGCCGGTAGCAGCCGTTGGTGATGTGGGTGGCGCCGAGGCACTTGCCCGCCGCGAGCAGGTTCGTCACGCGCCGCGGCACCAGCGTCCCGAGCGGGATCTGGAAGGGGTACGTCGCGATGTCGAGGTAGCCGCGACCGGACGTGCTCGGGTGCAGGTCGATGCGGTAGCTGCCCACGCCCACGGTGTCGGCGAACTCCTCGGCGCAGGTGGCACCGTCGCGGGCCTCGACACCGACATGCTGCTCGGTGACCGTGGTCTGGGCGCGAATTCGACGGGCCTCGCGGATGTAGGGCCGTATCGCCAGACCGTCGCCGGTGCCGAGCGGGCCCGTGGCCGGCCGCAGCTCGGGGTAGCCGGTGCCCCCGTCGGGCCGGGGCGCCTCGGTCTGCAGCCAGTGCACCAGCGACAGCGTCAGCTCGTGGGCGGCGCGCTCGGCCTCGGCGCGCCGGTCGGGCTCCTGGCCGGTGAGCGGGGCGAGCCAGTAGTCCGCCTGCGGCCAGTTCACCAGCGTGATGTCGGTGCGGGCGGGGGAGTAGTGCCCGCCGTACCGGATGCGGCGGAACGTCCAGAGGTCCTGCTCGTCGTCGGCGCCGAACAGCGGCCGGCGCAGGGGTTGGCCGGTCTCCGGCTCTGCGGTGGCCCAGCCCAGCTGCGGCCCGGGCCAGTGGTCGGCCTGGTAGGCCTGCCAGAAGTCGTAGGCGGCGGGCCGCTGCACCGGCGGAGCCGCCGGGCCGAGCTCGAGCGCGGCGCACCAGGTGACGGCCTGGTGGTCCCACGGGTCGGGCGGTCCGTCGAGGGCATGGAGCTCGCCGGTGTCGGCACGGCTCTCGGCGCCGAGGACGTGCTCGCACCCCGTCATCGGCAGCAGGTCGCCCTCCTCGGTGGCGTCGAGGACGTACCTCGCGGAGACCGTCACCGGCTCCTGCGTCTCGGTGTGGTGCAGGGTGACCGCCTCGACCCGGTCGCGGTCGACGAACGCCTCGACCGGCTCGTGCCCGGTGAGCAGCGTGAGCAGGCCCTGCTGGCGGGCCGGGGTGAGCGTCTCGACCAGCACGTCGTGCCAGACCGCGGGCTCCGCGGCGATCCGGCTGACCCAGGCGCTGCCGGGGTTGAGCCGGGGGTCGGTCCGTGCGGCCGCGGTCAGGTCCGGGTCGGCGCGGTACCGCGCCCGCACCGCCTGCCGCACCTGTCGGTAGGTGCGCGTGATGCCGGTGCTCTCCACCCAGGGGTGCTCGTCCGGCGGCACCGCCTGGCTGGTGAGCTGTCCACCGACCCAGGTCGTCGGCTCGGTCAGTACCACCCTGCGGCCCGCACGGGTGGCGGCCAGTCCGGCGGCCACGCCTCCGCAGCCGCCGCCCACGACCAGCACGTCGCAGTCGATCTCCACGGTCTGCGAGCCTACGGAACTCGGCGGCTTCGAACGAACGCGGCGTATTCGGCGCGTTCGTCTGATGCCGCGCTCCGAGCCGGGGCTGGCCCGTGCGTTTGCCGCCACATCTGCGACAACGCACCCCTCGGGGCCGTCTCGGGGTGCGCCTGCCGACACTTCTGCGATGACGGCGCCCGGCGCCGCGGACGGCGAGGGTGTCGGTGCTCGCCCCTGGCATCCTTGGGCACAGACCGGCCACCACAGGGGGGTTGACATGGCAGGGCGCAAACCACGGGTCGCGGGGCGGGTCAGCGTGGCGGGAGGAGCACCGGTGCCACGGCGGCAACCGCCGCTTGCGCGACGTCGGCAAGCGACGATGGCGCGACGGCGCGATGGTGGCCGAGCGTGACACGGAGAAGACGCACACGGTCATGCGGGCGACGGGGGTGCCGCCCAGCCGGCTGCGGCCGGGCACGGTCGTTCTGGCCCGGGTGCCGTTCGAGGACGGGCGACGCGAGGGACCGAACCCCGCGCATGAGGGCAAGCTCCGCCCCGTCGTGGTGGTGCGCGTGAGCGGGTGCGAGTGCGTCTGCCGCCCGTGTACGTCGGCCGCGCCGCGGTCGCGCTACCCGTGGGCCTACACCGAGATCGAGGACCTCGACGCGGCCGGACTGGGGCGGCCGACGGCGGTCCGGCGCGCGGAGGTGTCCCTCACCGTCAGCGACTGCCTCGACGTCTGCGGCGCGCTGGCGGGGGGCGAGTTCGAGCGGGTGTTCGGTTCCGTCGGAGCGGGCCGCGCGATCGCCTCATAACGGCGGTCTGGTGTCGGTGGTCGCCGATACGGTGTTCTCCTGGGTGGCAGGAGGGGGGACACATGGGGGACTACGACGACTTCGACCTGGACCGTACGACGACGCGTGCCTGGGGCCGGTTCCAGAGCGACCTGGCCGACCACGTCGTCGCCATGGACGACGGCGACGTGCTCGTGGTCGACGCCGAGTCGAGCCTCGACGACGCCGCGACCGGCGCCGCGCCGTACGTGCAGTTCTGCGCTTGGTCCGACGACCTCGTCCGGGCTGAGGTGTCGAGCAACGAGTACCTCGACGACGGTGTCTGGCTCGACGACGACGGCGAGACGGCGCTGCTCGACCTCGGCTGGAACCCGCCGACGCACGCGGTCGACGAGGAGGCCGACAGCGGGTCGGCCAACTTCTACCTCGACGTCGAGCGCCGCGAGGCCGACCGGCTCGCCGCCATGGCGGTCGCCGCGCTGCGTGACGTGTTCGGCGTACCGCATCCGGCGTTCCTGAGCTGGCCGGCACCGGCTGCCGGCGACGTCTCAGCGGGCGACGACGACCCGGTGGGCACCGACCGGTCGGACGAGCCGCTGGCGGTGATGCCGGAGTCGGCCGACCACCTGCGGACGCTGGCCGCCGCGGCGCTCACCCCGCCGGACGGTCCGGCCATCGAGTTCGACGACGAGGGCGACATCCCGCTGCCGATCGGGTCGGCGCTGCTGTGGGTCCGCGTGCACGAGACGGCGCCGGTCGTCGAGCTGTTCTCGTTCGTCGTCCGGGGGGCGTTCGACCGGCAGCGGGCCGCGTTCGAGGTCGGAGTGCTCAACCGCGACACCCGGATGGTCAAGTTCGTGCTGCTCGACGACGCCGTGCTCGCCACGGTCCACCTGTCGGCGATGCCGTTCGCGCCCCGCCATCTGCGCGCGCTGGCCGCGGCCATGGCCGACGTGGTCGACCGGGTCGACGACGACCTCGTCGCCCGGGTCGGCGGGCAGCGGGCGCTCGACCCCGAGCCGGACGAGAACGAGACCGGCGAGCACGAGGTCGCCGAGCACGACGGCCAGGACGGTGACGCTGCCGCGGAGCAGGGCATCCATCCGGCGCTGCTGACCCTGCTGCACCTCGACCCCGAGGGAGAGGGCGTCGACCCCGACCTCGCGGCGAGCGTCTGCGACGACGACCGCGACCTGGTGCTCACCCTGCTGACCGAGGCCAGCGAGCAGGAGATCGCCTGGCGCAAGTCGGGCAACCAAGCGCTGATCGCCGAGAACGGCGACGAGGCGCGGGTCTGCTTCCACGAGTGCCAGGCGTGGCTGGCGACGGTGGAGACGCTGCGTGCGGCGCTGCGGGTGATCGTGGAGCGGCGGCACGCCGAGTCCTCCGCGGCGCAGGCGGCCGGCGCGCGCTCGGAGCGCGGTGGCGTCCGGCGTGCGCGCCGCCGTACCCGCCCGCGTCAGCAGAGCCTGGTCGACGACGCGGTCATCCGGCGCAGCAGCAGCGGTGAGGACACGCTGTTCGACCCGGAGCCCTGACGAGCTACGGCGCGGGCAGCGGGTTGGCCACCAGCAGCTCGACGTTGCGGTCGACCGGCTCGCCCCGCCGGCCCGAGTCACGCTCCTGCCAGTCGTTGACCGCGAGCTCACGGCCCAGCGACGCCAGCGACAGCGGGTCGCCGAGGCGCCCGCCGTACGACAGGGGCGCGTCGTGGTCGAGCATCGTCGCGAACACCGAAAGCGTTCCGTCGCGGTTGTCGGCGATCTCCACCAGCCGCGACTGCTGTGGCCAGTCGACGTGCGCGGCGGTGTTCAGCTCCCAGAACCCGCCCGCGCGGTCCGGCGCGCGGTGGGCCCACACCTGGTTGCGGTGGGTGTGCCCGTTGACCCAGGCCACCACCTGCGGGTGCTGCAGCAGCAGCGCGCGCACCTCGTCGCCCAGCACGCGCCGGCCGGCGGGCTCGGCCGCACCGCCGGTGCCGGCGAACGCGTTGGTCATGGTGCTGAGCGTGTGGTGGCTGACGATCACGACCACCCGGTCGGCGGCCGCGGCCAGCTCGGCACGCAGCCACGCGAACTGGGGGCCGTCCAGCGACCCGTCGGACTCGCCGTTCTCGTTGACGGTGTCGAGCACGATGAAGCGCACCGGGCGACGGTCGAACGTGTAGTACGCGGTGTGGTCGCGCAGGTTCTGCGCGGTGTAGCCGTGCCCGACCGGGGTGCCGGTGGTGGTGAAGTGCTCACGGACGAACTCTGCGCGCGACACGATCCTCCGGTCAGGGTCGGGGGTGACCGGCCGGACGTACGGCGTGGGCGCCAGGCTGCGCAGGAACCCCTCGTAGTCGCCGTCCAGTGCCCGCAGCAGGTCGCCCTGGGAGAAGCCGGCCGGGGGTGAGATCAGCTTGAGGCCGCCCTCGGCGACGCGCGTCAGCGGCAGCGTCTGCGGGAAGTTGCCCTGCACCAGACCGTCGTGGTTGCCCAGCGCGGTGTACCAGGGCATCGCCAGCCCGGTGGCTGTGAGCGGCGCGCGGGCGGCGTCGAGGAGGCCGGGCACCTCGGGGAAGCCCCAGAGCCGGCGCGGCTGGTCGTCGACCTCTGCCGGGGGTGTGCCCTCGGGATGCCAGTAGTGCTCGTCATACCACAGCGGTCCGGCGTCGGCGACTCCCTCGTAGCGGCTGGTGTCGCCCGAGTCGGGGCGCACGCGACCGCCGTCGAGCAGGTCGATGTTCCAGCGCACCTCGTTGAGCTGCTGGTTGTCGACGTTGTCGCCGGTCTGCACCGCGAGCGCCAGCGGCGCACCGGTCACCGGCCCGACACCGACCCGGTTCACGGCGCGCACCATCGACTCGGCGATGTGGGCGGTGAGCATCTCCTGCGGCCGGTACGCCGAGATGACGATGTCGGTGCCCTGCTCGCCGTCGCCGTACCGGTCGAAGTACTCCACCCGCATGGGCGACTGGTGGTCGACCACGTGCACGTCGGTCAGGTGCGCGAACGCCAGCACCGCGCGGCGACGTCCCGCGCGCCCGAGCCGGGCTGGTACGCCGAGGTCGGACCGGACGACGTGCGCCTCGCCGGGCCCGGTCACCACCGGCCGGTAGCCGCCGTCTGCGGGCCGGCCCGGGAGCAGCACCCGCTCCAGCGTCGTACCCGAGGGCGCGAGCAGCGGCGGTCCCGCCCGGGCGGCGACCCGCAGCGGGTCGGCCAGTCCGAGGGCGGCTGCGCCGGCGAGCAGGGAGCCGGAGCGCAGGAAGTCACGTCGCGAGAGCGGCACGCCAGGGTCAACGAGCGTGTTCGGCCGGCGTCACGAGGAGACCGACCGGGCGGCGCCACTCGGTGCGACTTCGGGCCCGTGCAACGCTGGAGACCAGCACCGCGGGAGGTCGCGATGGGAAGACACGAGATCAGGGTCGAGACGTCGCCCAAGCGGGTGCGCGCGCTGGTCGGTGGCGTGCCGGTGTTCGACACCACGGCGGCGCGGCTGGTGTGGGAGCACCCGTACTACCCCTCGTACTACGTGCCGCGCGCTGACGTGAGCGCCAAGCTGCAGGAGAACGGCGAGACCATGACCCGTGACGGTCTCGGCCAGGGGCGCGTGCTCGACCTGGAGGTCGACGGGCGGAACGTGCCCGGCGCAGCGGTCGCCTACGACGACGGCACCGTTGCCGAGCTGCGCGACCTGGTGCGACCGAGGTGGAGCGCGATGGACGAGTGGCTGGAGGAGGACGAGCCGGTCTACGTGCACCCGCGCGACCCGTACAAGCGCATCGACATCCTGGCCGGCTCGCGGCACGTGCGGGTGGAGGTGGACGGCGTCACCGTGGCGGAGTCGCGCAGGCCCACGCTGCTGTTCGAGACCGGCCTGCCGACGCGCTACTACCTGCCGATGGCCGACGTGCGCACCGACCTGCTGCGGCCCACCGACTCCGCCACCCGCTGCCCGTACAAGGGCGACGCCGTCTGGTGGTCGCTGGACGTCGGCGGGACCGTGTACGACGACCTGGTCTGGATGTACCGACTGCCGACCCCGGAGAGCCAGAAGGTCGCGGGGCTGATGGCCTTCTACGACGAGCGGGTCGACGTCTACGTCGACGGTGCGCTGCAGCCGCGACCGGACAGCCCGTTCGCCTGAGGGCGGCGAGTCCTACCTCGTCACGTGGCGCGTTGCGTAGGCCTCGTGTCCGGTCCGCCCCTCCGCCACGCGCCAGTCGATGCGGCGGCCCGGGTCCCCGAGACGCGACTCCGGACGGAGGTCCTCCCGCAGGGGGTCGCCGAGCACGCTGCGCACCAGCGCGCCGCCGAGCGCCGGGGCGTGCTTGAACAGGTTGTGCCCGGCGAGGAACGAGACACCCGGCGTCTCCCAGACCGCGATCCCATCAGCGGCCCACGGCAGCTCGGTCGTCCAGCAGTGCACGTACCCGACCGGGACGGGGTCGAGGCCCGGCAGCGCCCGGGCGACGTAGTCGGCGGTGCGGTCGGTGATCGCGGCGAGCTGGGCGGGGTCGGCGAGGCTGCCGTCCTCGCCCGCGGGCACGTGCGCGCTGACGCCGACGGCGTAGCGGTCGTTGCCGGGGTAGGGGCTGGCGTACACGCCGCTCTCACCAAAGGCGCCGCTGCCGTCCTGCAGCGTCGCCAGCCGGCTCGGCGGCGTGCCGCTGACCGCGAACGTGACCCGCATCGTCGCGTCGTGGCGCACCGGGATGGAGACGCCCGCGCCGCGGGCGAGTGCCGGCGTCCCGCGTCCCGCGCAGACAAGCACGTGGCCGTGCTCGTGGCGGCCGGTCCCGGTGCGCACCTCGACGGTGCCTGACCCCGTAGGGCGCAGGGAGAGGACGTGGTCGGCGACGACCGAGTCGCGGAGGTGCTCGGTGAGAGTGCCGATCGCCGCACGGGCGCGGATCGCGCCGCCGGCCTCGTCGAGCATCGCCGGCCCCTCGTACGGCGCAAGGAGCGGGATGCGCTCGGCGACCTCGTCGGCGTCGATCGGTCGGACCGGCAGGCCGGGGAAGTCGGCCAGCGTCCTGAGCCGGTCGGGCACCGCCTGCCCGAGGGCGACGGCGCCGTCCTCGGAGACCAGCTGCACGCCGAACTCGTCCTCCCACACGCGCCACAGCTCGCGGCCCTCGACGGCCAGGGCCACCAGCCGCGGGTCGTCGTGTGAGTGCCGGAACAGCCGTGACTGGCCCGTCGACTGGCCGCTGCCGGGAGGCGCGGCGTCGTACACGGTGACCGACAGGCCCTGCTGGACGGCGGCGTATGCGGTCGACAGGCCGACGATGCCGGCGCCGACCACGGCGATGTCAGTTGTCGCAGACATAGGGTCAGTCTGACGGCGACCCATGAGCTCGCGGCGGCCCGGTCACCCGCGTTTCTGCCGAAGCGGCAGGTTCTGCTTGCCCATCAGCTCGATGTCGCCGGCCCACCTTCACCAGCCTGTCCACGCTGAAGCGAGGGTGCTGGTCGTCGCGGTCGAGAAGGGGGCGAGGTACGGCGGGTACTGCACCGAGTCGTCGAGTCGCTTGCAGACGACGAACGCGACCGCTGGCATCCTCTGACCTGTGGCCGTCGTCGCAGAGGCCGCAGTCAGCGGGGCGGTGCGAGGGCTGGTACGGCAACCCGGAGTACGTCGCGGTGTCCGGCGCTGCCGCTCCGCCTCCCAGCCCCGGGGTGCGCGGGTGCGCGACCACGGCCCCGACGACGGACAGTTCCGCTTCTTCGCTCGAGACGGCCGCGAGCGCGAGGACCGTCGTAGAGCCTCCGAACGCGTCGTCACCAACCTGACGGAGCGACCACTCGACCTTGCTTGAGGATATGAGTAGCGTGGCAACTTGCTCTCGTGCTGAGGTGGCCGACGGCTGGGAGCGGCGATGTCGGTAAGACCTACGTGAGCATTCAAAGTCGACACTCCCCGGCCCGCCTGCACGCTTGGCCGTTAGCGCAGAGGTGAGGACGACCTCGCGGTGTGGGTGCGCGAGATGAACGCCGTTCACGAGGCTTGGGGCAAGGCCTGGCCAGTGGAGACGCAATAACCCACTCTGGAGGAGGTGCTCATGCCGACCATCCAATGCCCAAGTTGCGCCGCCGACGACGAGGCACTGTCGGGGCGGCGGGAGACCGGTGACACGCCCGAGGGCACGATCATCATCCACTGCTCCAGATGCGGAGCCGAGTTTCCGCGGCTTCCCGAGCCGTCGTGTCCCCGCTGCGGCTCCAAGGACGTTGACAGGTCGTCATACGAGGGATGGGAGAGCCACGACCTCGACGAGCTCCGCGAGAACCCTGCGACAACCGAGTGGTCGTACGTCGAGCGCTTCACCTACCGCTGCCAGCGCTGCTACCGCGAGTGGACGGGCTCCGGCCTCTCACGACCCTACGGACGCCCCAACGTCGGGTGAGCTGCGCACGCGGGGCCGTGACGCGTCGCTGCCTTGCCGAGAGCGGTTGCTGTCGGTGGCGGGCGATAGGGTCGCCGACGTTGGCTGACGACACGGGGGTGCCAGGTGCCGCTGAGAATCCACCGGGCTGAGCGCGCGGACGCCCTGGTGGGCGGCCTCGCCCGGGTGCTGCGCTCGGCGCCGGCAGACCCCTTCACTCCCGACGTCGTCGCCGTGCCGTCCCGGGGAGTGGAGCGCTGGATCGCGCAGTCGCTGTCGAGCGTGCTGGGCACTCAGCCCGGCCGTGGCGACGGCGTGTGCGCGAATGTCGTCTTCCCGTCGCCGGGGCGGTTGGTCCGGGATGCCGTGGCCGCAGGGTCCGGCCTGGACGCCGACGACGACCCGTGGGCACAGCACCGGCTGCCCTGGCCACTCCTGGAGGTCATCGACGGCTGCGCATCGGAGGACTGGTGCCGCACGCTCGGCCGGCACCTCGGGCTCGTCGACGGCGCCGGCGAC
>JALZDI010000162.1:0-4501 GCA_030862655.1 Actinomycetota bacterium
CGCGTCGTACTGGATGGGCCCTTCGACCAGCAGGTCCGGTGCACGCTTGCGCACCATCTCCGTGGCGTCGCGTACCTTCTCGACATCGGCGCCGGAGCCCGATGCGCCGGTGGAGTACGACAGCATCGCGACGCGCGGGTCGACCCCGAACGACGCCGCCGTGGCCGCCGACGACACCGCGATGTCGGCCAGCTGCTCCGCGGTGGGGTCGGGGATCACCGCGCAGTCGCCGTACACCAGCACGCGGTCGGGCAGGCACATGAAGAACACGCTGGAGACCGTGTCGACGCCGTCGGCGGTGCGGATGACCTCGAACGCCGGCCGGATCGTGTGGGCCGTGGTGTGGACAGCGCCCGACACCAGCCCGTCGGCCATGCCCAGCTCGACCATCATCGTGCCGAAGTACGACACGTCGACGACGATGTCGTGGGCCGCCTCCCGCGTTACGCCCCGGTGCGCCCGCCGCCGGGCGTACTCGTCGGCGAACTGCTCCCGCAGCGTCTGCTCGTGGGGGTCGAGCAGCGTCGCGGCCCGGACGTCCACCCCGAGCTGTGCCGCGCGGTAGGTGATCGTCTGCGGGTCGCCGAGCAGCGTCAGGTCGACGACATCTCGGCGCAGGAGCACCTCGGCAGCCCGCAGAACCCGCTCCTCCTCGCCTTCGGGCAGGACGATGTGCCGGCGGTCGGACTGAGCAGTCTCGATCAGCTGGTGCTCGAACATCAGCGGCGTCACGACCTCGCTGCGGACCACATCGAGGCTGTTCAGCAGCTGGTCGCCGTCGACGTGCTCGCGGAACAGCGCGAGCGCCCGGTCGAGCTTGCGCTGCGCGTCGGGGGTGAACCGTCCGCGCACCGCCGTCAGCGCGGCCGTGGTGGCGTGCGTTCCGCGCTCGGTGGCGATGATCGGCAGGCGCGCTCCGAGACCGGAGATCAGGCGGCTCACCTGCTCGGCGAGCGGCAGCCCGCCGTTGATCACCACGCCGGCGAGGTTGGGAAAACCCTGGGCAGCATGCGCCATCAGCACACCGAGCACGACCTCGTGACGGTCGCCGGGCGTGATCACGACACCGCCCTCGATCAGCCGGTCGAGCACGTTCGGCATCGTCATCGCCGCCACGACCAGCCCCATCGCCTCGCGCTGGAGCAGATCCCGGTCGCCGCTGATCAGCGTGCCCTCGCAGGCCGCCATCAGGTCACCGACGGTGGGCGCGGTGAGCAGCGGATCTGCCGGGAGGGCATGGACCAGCCCGCCCAACGACGACGCGGCCAGCTCCTCGCAGACCGCCGGGAGCGCGTCGCGGTCGACGCGGTTGGCCAGTACGCCGAACAGCCGGCCGTAGTTGGCCTCCAGCTCGTTCGCGGCCATCTCCGCGACCGTCCGGACCTCGGCCGCCGTGCGGTCGGTGCCGCGGACGATCAGGAGCACTGGTGCTCCGAGGTTGGCCGCGATCCTGGCGTTGTACGCGAACTCCGTCGGACTGCCCACGTCGGTGTAGTCGCTCCCGACCACGATCACCGCGTCGTGCCGGCTCTCGATCTCGTGGTAGCGCTCGACGATGCGGGCCATCGCGGCGTCGCCGTCGGCGTGCACGTCGTCGTACGTCACGCCCGCGGCCTCGTCGTAGGTGTTGCAAGCCCCGCCGTGCCGCAGCAGCGTCTCCAGCACGTAGTCGCGCCGTTTGCCCGCGCGCACGATCGGCCGGAAGACCGCGACCCTGCCCACCCGCCGGGTGAGCTGCTCGAGGATCCCCAGCGCGACAGCGGACTTGCCCGTCTCCGGCTCGGCCGACGCGATGTAGAGGCTGGTCACGAGTCCCGAGGCTAGTCGAGGCGCAACGGTCCAGGCGTCAGCTCTCGACCTCGCCCCGCCGGCGGGGGCGCGGCAGCCGGCCGGCCAGCACGCCGAGCGGCTCGACCGCCTGGTTCAGCGTGTCCACGGACGAGTGCAGCTCGGGGATGATGTCGCCGAGCTCGGCGAGCCGGGGCAGCATCTGCTCGAGGGTCGCGCCGAGCGCCACGAGCTGGTCGAGCGTGCCGCCTTCGGCAACCAGCTTCTCCACGAACCCGTCCTCGGTCAGCAGCCGGTCCAGCAGTCCCTCCTCCTGCAGCACCCGGTCGAGGACACCGCCCTCGCGGGTGATGCGGTCCAGAGCCCCGCCCGCGGAGAGCAGCCGCTCCAGCGGCCCCTCCGGGGCGAAGAGCCGGTCGAGCGCGCCGCCCTCCTGCAGGATCCGGTACAGCGGACCGTCCTCGGTCAGCAGCCGGTCCAGCGTGCCGCCCGGCGCCATCGCCCTGCCCAGCGGCCGGTCCTCCGCCGTTGCGGCGGCCAACGTGTTCACCAGCGACATCGGGCCCTTGGGGTCGGACAGCACGGCGGACAGCCGTTCGATCAGGCCGCCCTCGCCGATGATCAGCACGATCCGCTCGGCGTACCCGCCGGGGCGGCGGATCGGCCCGTCCGGGGCCATCAGCTGGCCGAGCCCGAGCGTCGTCTCGGTGGCCGCGACGGTGAGCCGCACTGGCAGGGTGACGAGGTCCGAGAGGCCCAGTCTCATGGCAAGCCCGGTCTCGATGGCACGCTCGATCTCATTGCACGCTCACCTGGTTTCCTCGCGCGACGGGGCCGAGCAGCAGCGTAGCGACATCGGGCACCTTCCCGGCAGGGACGCCGATCACCGGCGCGAGCAGCGCGTCCACGACCCGTTGCTCGGCGCGGGTGCCCGCCCAGCCGGTGCTCACCGCCGCACCGGCGTCGGCGAACCGCGGTGCGGTGCGGTACTTGCCGTGGCTGCCGGCGATGCCGTCGTCGCGCTCGCGCGAGTCGGCCCAGTCCGGCAGCGGAGCGGGGTTGGCCTGCGAGTAGGGCGGGTCGGGCAGCGTCGCACACGTCGGCTGCTCCTCGACCCCGTGCGCGGCGCCGTACTTGGGCTTGTCGGCGGGACCGTAGCCGGTGGGCTGGTACGGCAGCGTCTCCAGGTTGATGTGCAGCGTGTACCCGCGGTAGGACTCCTCGGCCTGCGGCAACCAGCTCGCGAGCCCCTCGAGCAGGCACGGGTACTCCGGGCTGTACTCGTCCAGAAGGGCCAGTGTCGGCGCCGAGACCTCGCCGAGCCGGATGATGTTGTCCTCGTTGACCTCGAGGAAGTCCCGAGTGGTGTCGGAGAAACCGGCCACGGCGGAGAACAGCGCGCGCAGCTGCTGCTCCTTCTGCACCAGAGTGTCGCCGGTGGTGACCTGGTTGCGCAGCAGCCGGCCCATCTCGGGCATCACGCCGGCGTAGGTGTCGGAGGCCCTGCCGAGCAGCCGCAGGTCCTCCACAAGCCCCGGAACCTGCGGGCTGAGCCGCTTCAGGTAGCCGTCCAGCCGCACGAGGTTGTCCCCCAGCCGCCCACCACGGCCCTCCAGCGCCGTCGCCATCGCGTTCAGGGTCGTGGACAGGTCCGCCGGCCGCACCGCGGTCAGCAGCGGGTGCAGGTCGGCCAGGACCTTGCCGACCTCGATCGGCACGTCGGTCCGCTCGATCAGGTCCCCGGCCGAGAGCGACTCCGGGGACGCGTCCGGTGGCACCTGCAGGGACACGTACTTCTGACCGAACAGCGTGGTGGGCATGATCAGCGCGGTCACGTCGGCCGGGATCGCGGGCACCGTCGTCGGGTCCAGCGCCAGCTCCAGCAGCGCGCCGGCGCCGTCGGGGCGCATGTCGCGCACCTCGCCGACGACCACGCCGCGCATCTTCACCTGCGCCCGCGGATCCATCTGCAGCCCGATCCGTCCGGTCCGCAGCGTCACCGGGACCACGTCGACGAACGTCTTGGCGAACACCGCATGCGTGAGCCACCCGGACGCGACCAGCAGGCCCAGGAACGCCACGCCCAGCGCCTTGCGCCGCACGCCGCCGGCCACCCGCGGCCACCCGTGGTTCGAGGTCACCGCGAGATCGTGACATAGACGATGTCACATAGGCAATGTCGAACGCCGGACTCGAGACGTCAGCGGCATCGGAGCCGGTCAGGGCATCCGCTCGTACGCCGGCAGCGTCAGGAAGTCGGCGTACTCGTCGGCGAGCGCCACCTCGGCGAACGTGGCCCGGGCATCCTCCCAGCGGCCGCCGGCGAACGCCTCCTCCCCGACCCGGTCGCGGATGCCCGCCATCTCGGACTCGATCAGCCGCTCGACCAGGTCCCGGGTGACCCGCCGGCCGCCGGCCAGCTCGACGTCGTTGTGCAGCCACTGCCACACCTGGCTGCGCGAGATCTCGGCGGTCGCGGCGTCCTCCATCAGGTTGTTGATGCCCACCGCCCCGCCGCCGCGCAGCCACGACTCCAGGTACTGGATACCGACGCTGATGTTGCTGCGCAGTCCCTCCTCGGTCACCTCTCCCGGCGTGGCGGCGACGTCGAGCAGCTGCTGCGCGCTGACCTGCACGTCCTCGCGCTTGTTGTCGATCTGGTGCGGCCGGTCGCCGAGCACGGCGGTGAACGCCTCCCGGCACACCTCCACCA
>JALZDI010000162.1:4511-5243 GCA_030862655.1 Actinomycetota bacterium
CCACCATGCCGGGGTGAGCCACCCACGAGCCGTCGAACCCGTCGCCGGCCTCACGCCGCTTGTCGTCGGCGACCTTGGCGAACGCCGCCTCGTTGACCTGCGGGTCCTTGCTCGGGATGAACGCGGCCATCCCGCCGATCGCGTGCGCCCCGCGCTTGTGACAGGTGCGCACCAGCAGCTCGGTGTAGGCGCGCATGAACGGCACCGTCATCGTCACCGAGTTGCGATCGGGCAGCAGGAAATCCCGCCCCCGTGTGCGGAAGCTCTTGATCACGCTGAACATGTAGTCCCACCGACCGGCGTTCAGGCCGGCGGAGTGCTCACGCAGCTCGTAGAGGATCTCCTCCATCTCGAACGCGGCCGGGTAGGTCTCGATCAGCACGGTGGCCCGGATGGTCCCCTGCGGGATGCCGAGGAAGTCCTGGGCCAGCCTGAACGCGTCGTTCCACAGCCGCGCCTCGAGATGGGACTCCATCTTCGGCAGGTAGAAGTAGGGGCCTACCCCGCGGTCGATCTGCAGCTGCCCGCAGACGGTGAGGTAGAGCGCGAAGTCGACGAGTCCGCCGGAGGTGCGCTGGCCGTCGACGAGGATGTGCTTCTCCGGCAGGTGCCAGCCCCGGGGCCGGACCACGATCGTGGCCAGGTCGCCGTCCTTGAGCGCGTAGCGCTTGCCCTCGGCGCTGGTGAAGTCGATCTGACCGGTGATGGCGTCCAGCAGGTTCAGCTGTCCGC
>JALZDI010000163.1 GCA_030862655.1 Actinomycetota bacterium
GCCCTGGCCCGAGTGCTCGTCGCGGCTGAACCCGGCCGGCACCCGCGCCGCGGGCGACCGTCCCGTCACCCTGCGTCTGCGAGCCCGCAATGGTTACCGTCTTGTTACGGTTGCCGAGGCACACGGATGTGACACGTCACACGGCCGTCGGTAGGGTCACGGGCCGCATCAGCAACGAGAACCGCTTCGCCGCGCGATCCGCGGCGACGAGAGGAGTTGTTCGGCCGTGACGGCACCGACCACCACCGAGGCGCCACGCAGCGTCGAGGTGCAACTGGACACCGGACTCAAACGCGACGTCGGCAAGCTCAGTCTGCTCTTCACCGGGGTGGGAGCGATCATCGGCTCCGGCTGGCTGTTCGGTGCCCTGTACGCCTCGCAGATCGCCGGCCCCGCAGCGATCTTCTCCTGGGTCGTCGGCGGGATGATCGTGATGGTCATCGGCGTGGTGTACGCCGAGCTCGCCACCATGTTCCCGGTCGCCGGTGGCATCATCCGCTTCCCGCACTACGCGTTCGGCTCGTTCGCCAGCTACAGCTCGGGCTGGATCAGCTGGCTGGCCGCGGCCGCGGTCACGCCCGTCGAGGTGCTGGCCACCACCCAGTACGCCGACCCCTACATGCCGTGGCTGATGCGCGAGGAGGCCGGCGTCTTCCTGCTCACCGCGCCCGGCACCGTGGTCGCGGTCGCGCTGATGTTCCTGTACAGCCTGGTCAACATCATGGGCGTGAAGATCTTCGCCCAGTTCAACAACGTGCTGGTGTGGTGGAAGCTCGCGGTCATCGCCCTACTCGTGGTCGCGCTGTTCTCCCTGGAGTTCAACCCCGGCAACTTCACCATGCACGGGTTCGCCCCGCAGGGTTGGGGAGCGGTGCTGACGGCCATCCCCGCGGCCGGCGTCGCGTTCGCCTACCTCGGCTTCCGCAACGCCGTCGAGTACGCCGGTGAGACCGACGACCCGCAGCGCAACGTGCCGTTCGCGGTGATCGGCGCCGTCCTGATCACCGCGGTGATCTACGTGGCCCTGCAGGTCGCCTTCATCACCGGCCTGCCCGAGCAGCTGCTCGGCAAGGGCTGGGGCAACCTCGCCTTCGCCGAGTCCGCCGGCCCCCTCGCGGGCCTCGCCCTCGTGCTCGGCGCCGGCTGGCTGGCCTGGCTGCTGCGCGTGGACGCGGTGATCTCCCCCGCCGACACCGGTCTGATCTACGCCGGCGTGACCGCGCGTCTGTCGTACGCCAACGCCCGCAACCGCAACGCCCCGCAGTGGCTGACCACGCTCAACAGCCGGGGCATCCCGTGGGCGTCGGTGCTGCTGATGTTCGTCGTCGGCTGCATCTTCTTCCTGCCGTTCCCGAGCTGGCAGCTGTTCATCGGCTTCATCACGTCCGCGTTCGCGATCTCCTTCGGCGCCGGCCCCGTCGCCGTCGGTGCGCTGCGGCGGCAGCTGCCCGACCAGGACCGGCCTTTCCGGCTGCCCGGCGGTGACGTGCTGCCGCTGCTCGCCTTCTTCGGCTCGAGCATGCTGGTGTTCTGGTCCGGCTGGGACATCAACGAGAAGATGCTGATCGCGCTGCTGCTCGGTTACGTCGTGTACGTGATCTACCACTTCACCGCCCGCATCGACCTGCCGCCGATGGACGTCCGGTCCGGCCTGTGGTTCCCGGTGTGGGTCCTCGGGCTGATGGTCATCAGCTTCTTCGGCCCGATCGACGGTGACGGGCACATGGTGCTCGACGGCGGCCACGGCCCGTTGACGCTCGGTACCGGCGCCCTGGTGTGCCTGGTCTTCAGTGTGGTCGTCTACTACGTCGGGGTGGCGCTTCGGCTGCCGGCGCAGCGTGCGGCCGACTACATCCGCACCACGCCGACCGACGAGCCCGCGGACATGCACGACTGACGCGCCGGTGCCGTCGCCGGCCCAGCGCAAACGCGATGTAGATCCCGGGGTCAGCCGTGCAGGGCGATCGCGCGGCGCATCGCCGCCCGCGCGCGCCGGCGGTCGCGGGCGTCCTCGTAGGCCAGGGCGAGGCGGAACCACGCCTGCCAGTCGTCGGGCTCGGCCTCCACGTCGGCCCGGCGTACGGCGAACAGCGCGTCGGCGGCGTGCCGGTCGGGGCGGCCCGACGGGGCGGCGGGCAGCTGCTCCGTCGGCCACCGGCCGGCCTCGGTGAGCTCGCGCGCCAGCCGCTGGGTGGCGAAGCCGAACTGCACCTCGCGCCAGACCACGTACGCACCGACCAGCGGCAGCACCAGCACGGCCAGACCGAGCACCACCTGCAGCGCGTCGCCGGAGCCCACCAGCAGCAGGCCGCGGTAGCCGGCCAGCAGCAGGTAGACGACCAGCACCGCGACGAGCAGGCCGGCGACGAGTCGGGACCGCACCCTGGGATCGCAGCAGGTCGCGGCTAGCCGAGGCCGAGCAGCGGCTCGAGCCCGACGGTGAGCCCGGGGTGCGCGGCGACCTCGCGTACGCCGAGCAGCACACCGGGCATGAACGACACCCGGTCCAGCGAGTCGTGCCGGATCGTCAGCGTCTCCCCCACCCCGCCGAGCAGCACCTCCTGGTGGGCGACCAGCCCACGGATCCGCTGGCTGTGCACCCGGATGCCGGCCACGTCGGCACCCCGGGCGCCGGGCTCCTCCTGGGTGGTCGCGTCGGGGATCGCCGGTGCGCCGGCCTTCTCGCGTGCGGCCGCGACCATCTCGGCGGTACGCCGGGCGGTGCCCGACGGCGCGTCCGCCTTGGTCGGGTGGTGCATCTCGACGATCTCCACCGACTCGAAGAAACGCGACGCCTCCGCGGCGAACCGCATCATCAGCACCGCGCCGATGGAGAAGTTCGGGACGACGATGACCCCCGGCCTCCCGGCCTCCTCCGGAGCCTCGTCGAGCCAGCGGCGCAGCTGGGCCAGCCGGCCGTCGTCGAAGCCCGACGTGCCCACGACGGCGTGGATGCCGGTGCGGATGCAGTACTCGAGGGTGTCCATGACCACGTCGGGATGGGTGAAGTCGACGACCACGTCGGTGAACGACTCGGCCAGCGCGTCGATCGAGTCACCCTGGTCGATCCGGGCCACCAGTGACAGGTCGTCGGCCTCCTCGACGGCCTGGCAGGCCTGCGAGCCCATCTTCCCGTGCGCGCCGAGCACCGCGACGTTGGTCATGGCCGCATTGTGCCAGCCCGTCACCGATCCGGGGCCGCGGCGTTAGACGTGCACAGAGCCGGTTCGCCGGTCGCCGCAACGAGAGGCACCACATGCACCTGCCGCGCGCGCTCGCCGCCGTCCTCGCCGCCGCCGCGTCCGTGGGACTGGCCGCGGCCGTCGTCCCGCCCGCACCCGCCGCGCCCGGTGCCGCGGCCCCGCGGCTGACGTACGCCGTGCGCTACGTGCCCACCGTCGGCGACGCGGTGATCCGGGTGGAGATCCTGCGCGACCGCGGGTACGACGCGCAGGGGCAGCCGGTGCTGCTGACGTACTCGCCGTACAACTCCCTCGGCGAGCCCGAGCCGGCGCGCGACTCGCTGGCCGAGCGCTACGTGCCCCGCGGCTACGCCCGCGCCGTGGCCGACGTGCTCGGGACCCGCGGGTCGACCGGCTGCTGGGACTACGGCGGCGCCAACGAGCAGCAGTCCGGTGTCGACCTGGTGCGGTGGCTGGCGCAGCGGCGCTGGTCCAGCGGCCGGGTCGCGATGATCGGCGGCTCCTACAACGGCACCACCGCGTCGATGGTGGCCGCCCGCGGCGGCGACGTGCCGGCGCTGAGGGCGGTCGTGCCGATCTCGGCGATCAGCCGGTGGTACGGCTACGCCTACGGCAACGGCGTGCGCTACTTCCTCAACTCCGAGGTGCCCAGCGACGAGGGCTTCGACACCCCGCTCGCGTTCGACCTCGGGTTCGGCAGGACGGTGGCGGCCGACCCGATGGGCCAGCACTTCGCCGACACGCTGCGCTCGCGCGCGGCGGAGTGCGACACGTCGGCGCACACGCAGGAGGGCTACAGCCGCCACCCCGACTACGACCGGTTCTGGCTGCGGCGCGACTACCGCAAGGACGCCCGCGACTTCCGCGCCGCGGTGCTGCTCGCGCACGGCTGGCAGGACTACAACGTCAAGCAGCAGGAGGCGACCGCGCTGTTTCGCCGGCTGCGGGTGGACCGGCCCGGCACCGCCCGCGTCGAGGGCGTGCCGTTCAAGCTGATGTACCTCACCCAGGGCACGCACTCCGGCGGCACCGACGGCAGGGGCTGGCAGCCGCTGCTCGACCGGTTCCTCGCGCACACGCTGAAGGGGGTCGGCAACGGCGTCGAGTCCGTGGGCCCGGTGATCACGCAGGGACGTGACAGCCAGGGGCCGACCCGCTTCCGCACCGCCGCCGGCTACCCGCTGCCGCGGACCGACGAGACCACGCTGTGGCTGCGCGACGGTGGGACGCTGGGCCGGCGGGCCGACCGCTCCGACGGCACGCACGTCGCGTCCTACACCGAGAGCGGCACCTCCACGGAAGAGGCGCGCACGGCGACCGGGTCGGGCCCGCCCGGCGGCTCGCTGTACTACGCGTCCCGGCCGCTGTCCGCCGCCACCCGGATGGTCGGTCCGGCCGCGCTCGACGCGTGGGTGCGGCCGTCGTCGGAGACGATGCACCTCACGCCGGTGCTGCTCGACGTGGCGCCGAACGGAAGCACGCAGACCATCGCGCGCGGGTTCCTCAACCTCGACTACCGCAAGGGGCTGCGCACCTCCGACCCCGCCCCCGGCGAGTGGCAGCGCGCCCGGGTGACCATGCTGCCGCAGGACTACACGGTCCGGGCCCGGCACCGCGTCGCGCTGCTGGTGCAGAGCTCCAACACGGTGTGGGCCGTGCCCGGCAGCCCGGGCACCGTCGACGTCGCCACCGGACACGTCGCCGCCGTCACCCCGGTCGGCTCCCGGCTGGTGCTGCCGACCCTGCGCTGACCGAGCCCGCGGACCGGGCAGGTGCAGACGTGGGTGAGAACTGAGGGGTTACGCCCGAGCAGCGGGCGTGGTTAGAGTCTCTGCGCAGTCCGTTCTCGGGAGTTCACTGTGCGTAGTCGACTTGTCCTGCCCCTGCTGTGCCTGCTCAGCGTCGTGCTGGCCGTCCCGGTCGCCACGGCCCAGGAGTCGTCGTCCTCCGATGCGGCGTCCGCACCGAGGGCGGCCGAACCGGCCGAACCGGCCGAACCCGTCGAGACCGTCGTACGCGTGCGGG
>JALZDI010000022.1 GCA_030862655.1 Actinomycetota bacterium
CTTCGGCGCCGTGGTGGTCGGCTACGCCGTGGTCGAGCTGCGGATCTGGCCGATCCTGCGCTGGACCCTGCGCCGCACCCTGGGCAGCCTGCGCCTGGTGTTCCCGCTGGTGACCCGCGCGCTGCCGCTGCTGCTGCTGTTCATCACCTTCCTGTTCATCAACGCCGAGGTCTGGGAGGTCACCTCCAAGATGGACGGGGCGCTGCTGTGGGTGGTGGTGCTGCTGTTCAGCGGTCTCGGGGTGGTGTTCCTGGTGGTGCGGCTGCCCGAGGAGGTCGACCGCGTCGGTGAGGACGCCGACGTCGCCCGGCTCGACCAGCGCGTGCAGGGGACGCCGGTGGCCGCGGCGCTGGTCGAGGCCGACGTCGACCGGCTCACCGCACCCCCGGTTCGCGGGCTGCAGCGGGCCAACCTGCTGCTGGTGCTGCTGGTCGCCCAGGTGACCCAGGTGCTGGTCCTGTCGCTGGCGGTGTTCGCCTTCTTCATCGTCTTCGGTCGGCTGGTGATGACCAGGACGGTGATCGAGGGGTGGACCGGGGAGCCCCTGGTCCCCCTCGGCACCCAGTTGCTCGGCAGCGTCCAGCTCTTCCAGGTCTCGGTGTTCCTGGCGGCGTTCTCCGGGCTCTACTTCACCGTCTACGCGGTGACCGACCAGATCTACCGCGACCAGTTCTTCACCAACGTCTCCCACGAGCTCGAGCGTGCCGTCGGGGTGCGCACGGTCTACCTGGAGCTGCGCCGCCGGGCGGCTGCGTCCTGAGCGGCGCCGCCGCGATTGGGTCGAACGGCATACCCGCTGGTACCCTGGCCGACGCCGTGCAACGGCCGCGGAACCAGAGTGCCCGGGTGGACCGGCCCCGGCGCGCCGCGCAACGGACCCCCCGAGAGGAGCTCGCGTGTCAGTCGACGCCGCAGCGAAGAAGCGGATCATCTCCGAGTACGCCACCAACGACGGTGACACCGGGTCGCCGGAGGTCCAGGTTGCGCTGCTCACCCAGCGGATCAAGAACCTGACCGAGCACCTGAAGTCGCACAAGCACGACCATCACACCCGGCGTGGTCTGCTGCTGCTGGTCGGCCAGCGCCGTCGGTTGCTGAACTACCTGCAGAAGAACGACATCACGCGCTACCGCTCGCTGGTCGAGCGGCTCGGCCTTCGCCGTTGACCTCGTGAGAGCGGCCCCCCGGCCTCGGGCGGCCGCTCTCTTGCGATGATGACCGAAACAGCGGGCACCCGCCGTTGACAACTCCATAGCCCACACGCCCCAACAGATTCCGAACCATTCGGGGGCAGGTGTACGTAGCCCGCTGCGAGGACGTCGGTCCTCGGTAGTGGCCACCGGGACGCGCATGACGAGCCATCGGACATGACGCGCCCCGCGGGCCTCGATCGAAGACCGACCAGCGCCCCTGCTGCTCACCTGATGAGCCACTCGCAGTTCTCCGTACCGACGGACCTGCGGCTGCCGCTGCTGCCCCGCACACCAGAAAGGGGTGCCCTATGCAGGGACCCGGTCCACAGACCGTCGAGACCGTTATCGACAACGGCTCGCACGGCACCCGTACCGTCAAGTTCGAGACCGGCCAGCTGGCCCGTCAGGCCGCCGGCTCCGCGGTGGCCTACCTCGACGAGGAGACGATGCTGCTCTCGGCCACGACGGCCAGCAAGCATCCCAAGGAGCACCTCGACTTCTTCCCGCTGACGGTCGACGTCGAGGAGCGCATGTACGCCGCGGGGCGCATCCCCGGCTCCTTCTTCCGCCGCGAGGGCCGTCCCTCCGAGGACGCCATCCTCACCTGCCGGCTGATCGACCGGCCGCTGCGGCCGACCTTCCAGCACGGCCTGCGCAACGAGGTGCAGGTCGTCATCACCGTGATGGCCCTGCACCCCGACGCACCGTACGACGTGCTGGCCATCAACGCCGCCTCGATGTCGACCCAGCTGTCCGGCCTGCCGTTCTCCGGCCCGGTGGGCGCGACCCGCGTCGCGCTCGTCGACGGCCAGTGGGTCGGCTTCCCGACCCACAGCCAGCTCGAGAACGCGTCGTTCGACATGGTCGTCGCCGGCCGCACGCTCGACGACGGCGACGTCGCGATCATGATGGTCGAGGCCGAGTCCACCGAGGCCACCTGGGAGCTCGTCCGCGGCGGGCGGCAGGCCCCGACCGAGGAGATCGTCGCCGAGGGCCTGGAGGCCTCCAAGGTCTTCATCAAGCAGCTCTGCGACGCCCAGCGCGAGCTCGCCGAGAAGGCCGCCAAGCCGGTCCAGGAGTTCCCCGTCTTCCTCGACTACGAGGACGACGCCTACGCCGCCGTCGAGGGCGCGGCCCGCGACGAGCTGACCCAGGCGCTGACGATCGCCGGCAAGCACGAGCGCGAGACCCGTCTCGACGAGATCAAGGCCAGCGCCCTGGACAAGGTCGGCTCCGACTTCGAGGGCCGCGAGAAGGAGCTCGGTGCGGCCTTCCGGTCACTGACCAAGTCGCTGGTGCGCGAGCGCGTGCTGCGCGACAAGGTGCGCATCGACGGCCGCGGCCTGACCGACATCCGCACCCTGTCCGCCGAGGTCGGCGTGGTGCCGCGGGTGCACGGGTCGGCGCTGTTCGAGCGCGGCGAGACCCAGATCCTCGGGGTCACGACGCTGAACATGCTGTCGCTGGAGCAGAAGCTCGACACGCTGTCGCCGGAGACCTCGCGGCGCTACATGCACAACTACAACTTCCCGCCGTACTCCACCGGTGAGACCGGCAGGGTCGGCTCGCCCAAGCGGCGCGAGATCGGCCACGGCGCGCTGGCGGGACGGGCGCTGCAGCCGGTGCTGCCGACGCGCGAGGAGTTCCCCTACGCCATCCGGCAGGTATCGGAGGCGCTGGGCTCCAACGGGTCCACCTCGATGGGCTCGGTGTGTGCGTCCACGATGGCGCTGTTCAACGCCGGGGTGCCCCTGCGTGCGGCGGTCGCCGGCATCGCCATGGGCCTGATCAGCGGCGAGGTCGACGGCAAGACCGAGTACGTCACGCTGACCGACATCCTCGGCGCCGAGGACGCGTTCGGCGACATGGACTTCAAGGTCGCCGGCACCCGTGAGTTCGTCACCGCGCTGCAGCTGGACACCAAGCTCGACGGCATCCCCGCCTCGGTGCTGGGCTCGGCGCTGCAGCAGGCGCGCGGCGCGCGGATGACGCTGCTGGACGTGATGGAGGAGGCCATCGACGGCCCCGACGAGATGGCGCCCACCGCCCCGCGCATCATCACGATCAAGGTGCCGGTCGACAAGATCGGCGAGGTCATCGGGCCCAAGGGCAAGGTGATCAACCAGATGCAGGACGACACCGGCGCGCAGATCTCGATCGAGGACGACGGCACGATCTACGTCGGCGCCGACAACGCCGAGGCCGCGGAGGCGGCCCGGGCCATGATCAACGCGATCGCCAACCCGACGATGCCGGAGAAGGGCGAGCGCTACCTGGGCACGGTCGTCAAGACCACCAACTTCGGCGCGTTCATCTCGCTGCTGCCGGGCAAGGACGGCCTCGTGCACATCTCCAAGCTGCGGGCGCTGGCCGGCGGCAAGCGCGTCGAGAACGTCGAGGACGTGCTCGCGGTCGGGCAGAAGCTGCAGGTGGAGATCGCCGAGATCGACGACCGGGGCAAGCTCTCGCTGGTGCCGGTCGTCGAGGGCGACGGGGTCGAGGTCGAGTCGGAGAACGGCGACAGCCCGCAGGCGTGACCCGTCTCCTGCCCGCCCGGGAGCAGAAGCCCGGGACCACGCGCACGCTGCTGGTCGAGCGCAACGGCGGCGACGTCGTCTCCCGCGTGAGACGGACCGTGCTGCCGGGCGGGCTGCGCGTGGTCACCGAGGCGATGCCCGGCGTACGGTCGGCGACCCTCGGCGTCTGGGTGGGCGTCGGCTCACGCGACGAGGCCCCGAGCCTCTCGGGTGCCTCGCACTTCCTCGAGCACGTGCTGTTCAAGGGCACCCGGCGGCGGTCGGCGCTGGAGATCTCCGCCGCGCTGGACGCCGTCGGTGGCGAGCTGAACGCGTTCACCACCAAGGAGTACACCTGCTACCACGCGCGGGTGATCGACCAGGACCTGCCGACGGCGATCGACGTGGTGGCCGACATGGTGTCCTCCTCGGTGGTCTCCCGCGCCGACGTCGAGGCAGAGCGTGACGTCATCCTCGACGAGATCGCGATGCACGACGACGACCCCGACGACGTCGTGCACAACCTGTTCCAGCAACGACTCTGGGACGGCACCCCGCTGGGTCGCCCGGTGATCGGCGCCGCCGACTCGATCAGGACCCTCACCCGCGAACAGGTCGTGGGCTACTACCGCCGGCGCTACCGTGCCGACAACACCGTGGTCGCGGTCGCCGGCAACGTCGACCACGCGACGGTCGTGCGGCAGGTGCGTGCGGCGTTCGGCCGGTCGGACTTCCTGCGTGACGCCGACACCGCCCCGCGGGACCCGCGCGGCGGCACCACCGTGCCGCGGTCGCGCTCGGGCAGCGTCGTGCGCCATCGCACCACCGAGCAGGCGTCGTTCGTGCTCGGTGTCCCCGCGCTGCGGCGAAGCGACGACCGCCGCTACGCGCTGGGAGTGCTCAACGTGGTGCTCGGCGGCGGTCCCTCCAGCCGGCTGTTCCAGGAGGTGCGCGAGCGCCGCGGCCTGGCGTACTCGGTGTACTCCTACCACGGCCACTACGCCGACACCGGCATGTTCGGCGTGGCCGCCGGGTGCCTGCCGGCCAAGATCGACGAGGTGCTGGAGATCTGCCGCGGCGAGCTGCTCCGGGTGGCCGAGCACGGCGTGACCGCCGACGAGCTCGAGCTCGGCAAGGGCCAGCTCAAGGGCGCCTCCGTGCTCGGGCTGGAGGACAGCGGGTCGCGGATGGCTCGCATCGCCAAGGCCGAGCTGCTGCACGGCGAGCTGGTCGGGCTGGGGGAGCTCCTGCGACGCGTCGACGCGGTCACGCTCGACGACGTGCGCACGCTTGCCGTCGCGCTGCTCGAGGCGGAGCCGACGCTGGCCGTCGTGGGTCCCTTCGACGAGAGTCGCCGCTTCGACTCCGCGGTGGCCTGACGGCGGGACGGCGCGGAATAGGACCGTCCGGCCCACGGTTGGGCTGTGCATGGGCGGGTACCTCGGCCGGCTGCGGGGCCGCTGCACGTCGCGTCTGCTGTCGCTGGACGACGTGCTGGCGGCCCTGGGCGACGACGGGGTGGACAGCCGGCGCCGGGACGAGGTGCCGCTGGCCGACGTGGTCGGCAGTGTCAACCGGGGCCACGACTTCGACGAGGACTTCCGGCCGATCACCGCATGCGTGCGCGACCGACGCAAGAGCCTGGCTGCGGCCGTCCTGTCCGGCTTCGACCCGCCGGCGGTCGAGCTGGTCCAGGTGGGCGACCTGTACTTCGTCGTCGACGGCCACCACCGCGTCTCGGTGGCGCGCTCGCTCGGCCGCGACACGATCTCGGCGAGGGTGCTGCGCGTGTGCACGACGGCGTACGGGGTGTGCCACCTGCGGCCGGCGTTGCTGGCGACCAAGACCGCCGAACGCAGGTTCCTCGAGCGCGTGCCGCTGGCGGTCGGCCTGCGGTGCCGACTGTGGCTGGACTGCCCGGACGACTGGGATCGGCTGGCCGACGCCGCCGAGGCGTGGGGTTTCCGGTACACGCTGGCGACCGGTCGCGTGCTGGACCGCTGCGAGCTCGCGCATGCCTGGTGGGCCGAGGAGGTGCTGCCGGTGGTCGGGACGGCCCGTCGTCGCCGGTCCGGTGACGATCGGCGCGACATCCAGGTGTACGCCGATGCCCACGCGGCCCGGGGAGGCTGCGTCCAGGGTGGCCGCGATGTCCGCTAGCCGCTACCTGGTGGTGGCCGCCACTCGCGCCGAGGCGGCGCACGTGCCCGCCGGCCTGTCGCTGGTGGTCACCGGTCTGGGCAAGACGGCGGCGGCCGCGGCCACCGCGGAGGCGCTGGCCACCACCGACGTCGACGGCCTGACCGTGGTCAACATCGGCACCGCAGGCTCTCTTCGCCCGGGGCTGGCGGGCCTCTTCCTGCCCAGCACCGTGCTCAACCACGACCTCAGCGCCGAGGTGGTGCGCGCGCTCGGCTACGACCCGCAGGAGCTGCTCACGGTGCCGGACGGCGACGGCACCGTGCTGGCCACCGGGGACACGTTCGTGACCGAGCGGGCGGTGCGCGAACGGCTGGCGGAGACCGCGCACCTGGTGGACATGGAGGGCTACGCCGTGGTGTACGCCTGCCGCCGCCGCGGCGTACCCGTGCGGCTGGTCAAGCACGTCAGCGACGACGCCGACGAACAGGCGATGGCCTGGCCCGACCTGGTCGAGCACAGCGCCGCCGAGCTCGGCCGGTGGCTGCGCCGCGAGGTGTCTGTCAGCGCCTGACCGGAGCGGAGTGGCTACTTCTTCGCCGCGGCCCCCTCGGCCGCGCCGACCAGCAGCACGGCGGCGATGACCGCGATGACGAAGCCGATGATGTTGAGCTCGAAGATGCTGCCCGTGCCCAGCAACCCGGCGATGATGCCGCCGACGAGCGCACCACCGACCCCGAGCAGCAGCGTCATCAGCAGCCCGATCCTTTGTCGGCCGGGCTTGATCAGCCGTGCCAGTGCGCCGATGACGAGCCCGACGATGATGAGTCCGAGGATCTGCATGTGCGACTCCCTCCCGCTCGGTGCTGCGGGGGCCCGCCGCACCGCCGCCAGTCTAGCCGCGGGCAGGTTTGCGGCCGTCAGGCGACGCGGGAGCGGCTGCCGGTGAGCGGCTCTGCCAGGTCGAGGCAGGAGCGGATCAGCGCGATATCGCGGGCCGCCGCGGCCCGCATCAGCTCGCGGCGCAGCAGGCCGTAGACGTCCGGCAGCTCCGCCGGGGCGGACGAGCCCGTGTCGTCGGCGCACAGCTCCGCGAGGACCTCCTGGGCCTGCAGCAGGTGACCCCAGGACTCGTCCTCGTGGTGCACGGTCTGGGTCTGGTGGGCCAGCTCGAGCTCGAGCAGCAGGCGCTCGTGCAGCAGGGTGCGCTGCCGGCGGCGGATCATCTCGGCCGCGGCGCCGGCCACTCCCGTCGCCCCCGCCGCGTGGCGGGGACACGAGGTGCGCATGCGCTGTCCGATCACATCTAGAAGTTTCTGTCCCACGACGTACCTATCGCCCGGTTTGCAGGCTCTTGAGACATTCGTTGGCCAAGGGCGCCCGAATGGCGAGGAATAGCCGTGCGGGGCCGGAGCAGGGATAGCCCGGATGGGCTATTCCGGGACGCGCCACTCGCAGGCAGTGTTGGGCGGGTTACCAGCAGTGATACCGCGCGGTCGTGGTGGGAGCGGCCGTCCGGCTGCGGTGACGGCCTGCGAGCAGGAGACGGGGACCATGCAGCTCGCCCGACTGACGACGGTCACCAGTCAGCTGACCGGCCTGATGAGCCAGGAGGTCGCGCGCAGCAACGCCGCGGTGGCCTCCGCCAGGCTGTTGAGCCGCCGCCGCGAACGTGAGGACGTGGCCGCCTACCTGGCCGAGCACGCACCCGCGTCCCGGGACCAACGGGTCAGCGACTCGGACCAAGGTCGCCTTTTCGGCGGGACCGGCGCGAGAACACCCTGACGTAGGAGCCACCCGCGGGCTCACCGACTCAGGGATCGAAGGAGTTCTCGATGCGTCCCACCCCCTCCCGTGCCGCCGTCGTCGCCCTCACGCTCGCCGCGACCCTGGCCACGCCCACGCTCGCCCAGGCCGAGGGCGGTGAGACGCTGCGCGAGGGTGACTGCCGGGGCGCCGGCCCGGCCTCCTGGAAGATCCGGGTGTCCGAGCAGGACCGCCGGGTGGCGGTCGAGTACGAGATCGACGTCAACCGGCGCGGCCAGCGGTGGCGCGTCACGCTCTTCCAGAACAACCGGCGGATCATGCGCGCGGTCCGCACCACCCAGGGCTTGAGCGGCTCCTTCGAGGTGCGCGCGGTTCGGCCCGACCGCAGGGGCGAGGACCGCTTCCGGGCGCGCGCCGTGCGGCTCGGCGACCGGCAGGTCTGTCTCGGGCGGGCTCGCTTCCGCGGCTAGGAGCCACGACCTGGTCGGGCCGAACCCGCAGCTCGGGCCCGACCGGGTCGTACGCCGGACCGCCGTCCCTCAGGGGCGGCGGTTCTCGCTGTCCCCGGGCGCATGTGTTTGGATGCCTGGGCGGGGTGGCCGCGGTCACGCCGCCCCTGGTGCGACGAGGACGAGGAGGACGGGTGCGACTGGGCGAACGACTGCGCGGCCGCCGGGTGCTTCTCACCGGCGCGACCGGCTTCGTGGGCGAGGCGCTGCTGCACCGCATCCTCACCGACCTGCCCGGCACCCACGTCGTGCTGATGGTGCGACCCAAGGGCGAGCTGAGCGGGCGCGACCGGATCGCCGCGCTGCTCGACAAGCCGATCTTCGAGCAGGTCCGTGCCCGCACGTCCGTGCCGGAGCTGCTCGACCGCCGTGTCGCGGTGCTCGAGGGCGACCTGGCCGACGTCCCCCCGCTGCCGTCCGACCTGGACGTGGTCGTGCACTGCGCGGGCGACGTGTCGTTCGACCCGCCGATCGACGAGGCCTTCGAGACCAACGTGCTCGGTGTGCACCGGCTGCTCACACGTCTCGAGGAGTCCGGCGCCGACGCGCACTACGTGCACGTCTCCACGGCCTACGTCGCCGGGCGGCGCCGAGGTGCGGTTCCCGAGGCCTCCGCGGCGCACGACGTCGACTGGCGCTCGGAGACGACGTGGGGCGGCCGCATGCGCGCGCGGGTCGAGGAGCGCTCGCGAGACCCGGCCACGTTGAAGTGGCTGCGCGCCCGCGCGGAGCGCGAGCACGGCCGCGCCGGCTGGATCACCTCCGCGCACGACACCGAGCGGCGCCGCCGCCGCTGGGTCGACGACCAGCTGGTCGCCGCCGGCGGCGAGCGCGCACGCTCGCTGGGCTGGACCGACGTCTACACGTTCACCAAGGCTCTCGGGGAGCGCGTGGTCGAGGAGATCGGTCGCGACCGGCCGGTCTCGGTGGTCCGGCCGAGCATCATCGAGTCCGCGCTCGAGACGCCGTACCCCGGCTGGATCGAGGGCTTCAAGATGGCCGAGCCGATCATCCTGGCCTATGGCCGCGGTGAGCTGCCGGACTTCCCCGGCGCCGCCGACTCGGTGGTCGACATCGTGCCGGTCGACCACGTGGTCGGCGCGATCGTCGCGACCATGGCCGAGCGGCCCGAGACCGGCAGCCCGCGCTACCTGCACGTCTGCTCCGGGGCCCGCAACCCGCTCGCCTTCCGCCGGCTGTACCAGTCGGTGCGCGACTACTTCGAGGCCAACCCGTTCCACCTCGACGACCGGGGCGCCGTCCGGCTGCCCACCTGGCGCTTTCCCGGTGCCGAGACGGTGGAGCGACTGCTGAGCGCCAGCGAGCGGGCACACCGCGCCGCGGACTACGTGGTCACGCATGTGCCGCGCAGCGAGCGGACCCGTGAGGTCGCCCGCACGCTGGACCGACAGCAGCGCCGGCTGGACTTCCTGCGCCGCTACCTCGACCTGTACCAGGAGTACGCCAACGCCGAGCTGCACTTCCGCGACGACGCCACTGCGGCGCTCTTCGCAGCCCTGGACCCGGCCGACCGCGAGGTCTTCGCGTTCGACACCGCGGTCATCGACTGGGAGCACTACCTGGGCGAGGTGCACTGCCCGTCGGTGACCGCGCCGCTGCGCGAGCTCGACGACGTGCGCCGGCAGCGACGCGCGCCGACCAAGGCGACCACGGACGGCGGCGGGCGCGGGGTCGCGCTTCCGGAGGAGGGCGACGTGCTCGCGGCGTTCGACATGGACGGCACCCTGCTGTCGTCGAACGTGATCGAGACCTACCTGTGGATGCGGCTGCCCGACCTCGACGGGCGCGGCCGGCTGGCGGAGGTCGGCAGTGTGCTGCAGCGGCTGCCCGGGCTGGTCCGGGCCGAGCGCCGTGACCGCGGCGGTTTCCTACGCGCGGTCTACCGCCGCTACGAGGGCGCGCACCTGGCCGAGCTCGAGCGGCTGGTCGACGACATCCTCGCCGACCACGTGCTGGAGCGGGTATCCGCCGCGGCGCTGCGCCGGGTGCGTGAGCACCGGGCCTCCGGCCACCGCACCGTGCTGGTCACCGGGGCGGTGCGCCCGCTGACCCGGCCGCTGGCGCCGCTGTTCGACGAGATCGTGGCCGCCGACCTGGCCACCGACGCCGACGGCCGGTGCACCGGCTACCTCAGCGCACCGCCGCTGGTGGGGGAGTCGCGGGCGGCGTGGCTGCGCCACTACGCCGAGGTCGCCGGCTGTGACCTGTCCCGCTCCTACGCCTACGCCGACAGCCACTCCGACCTGCCGCTGCTGCAGGTCGTGGGCAACCCGGTGGCGGTGAGCCCCGACGTACCCCTGTTCCGCGCCGCGCGCAAGGGCCGCTGGCCGGTGCTGGACTGGAGCACCGACGCCACCACGTCGCGCTGGGCCCTCGCCCGGGCGGAGGTGTCGGCCCGATGATGCTGGCACTCGAGCTGTACCGCTCGCTGCCCCGCTACGTCGCCGCCCGCGCCACCGGTGGGCGCATCCCCGGCATCCTCACCGGACCGGCGGCGCCGCTGCGGCTGGTCAACCGGGAGGAGCCGCGCGCCGAGCGGCCCGGCTGGGCCCGGGTCCGCCCCACCCTGGCCGGCATCTGCGGCTCCGACCTGGGCGCGGTCACCGGCGGCACCAGCTTGTACTTCTCCGCACTGGTGTCGATGCCGTTCGTGCCCGGCCACGAGGTGGTGGGCGTGCTGGAGCAGGACTGCGCCGACCTGCCCGCCGGCACCCGGGTGGTCCTCGACCCGGTGCTGGGCTGCGCCGCGCGCGGCCTCGACCCGTGCGAGTGGTGCGCCCAGGGCGCCACCAACCGGTGCGACCGGATCACCGTCGGGCACATCGCACCGGGTCTGCAGACCGGCTTCTGCGCCGACACCGGCGGTGGCTGGGGCGACGTGCTCGTCGCGCACCGCACCCAGCTGCACCCGGTGCCCGACACGATGAGCGACGAGCGCGCGGTGCTGGTCGAGCCGCTGGCGTGCGCGGTGCACACCGCGCTGCGGGCCCGGGTGCCTGACGGCGCCGCCGTGCTGGTGACCGGGGCCGGCACCGTGGGGCTGTTCACCACGCTCGCGCTGCGCGAGCTGACCCGCGCCGGCCGCATCACGGTGGTCGCCAAGCACGGCCGCCAGCGCGACCTCGCCCGGCAGTTCGGCGCCACCGAGGTGGTCGCGCCCGACGAGGTACTGCGCGGAGTACGACGGGCGACGCGGGCCTTCCGGCTCTCTCCGGAC
>JALZDI010000164.1 GCA_030862655.1 Actinomycetota bacterium
TAGTCGACTTGTCCTGCCCCTGCTGTGCCTGCTCAGCGTCGTGCTGGCCGTCCCGGTCGCCACGGCCCAGGAGTCGTCGTCCTCCGATGCGGCGTCCGCACCGAGGGCGGCCGAACCGGCCGAACCCGTCGAGACCGTCGTACGCGTGCGGGTGCCGGGCACCGACGCGCTGCGCCGGATGGCCGCCGACGGCCTCGACGTCACCCACGACGTGGCGCAGGGGCCGAACGGCACCTTCGACGCCACCGTGATCGTGCCCGGCGGCGACGTCGCCCTGATGCGCCGGTACAACGGTCGCGTCCTGGCGACGCTGCCGGCCCCGAGCCAGGCCGAGCTGACATCGGAGCTCAAGGGCAACGCCGGCGAGCTGACCACCGCGCAGAAGCAGCGGGCGAAGCCGCCGGCGACCACCGCGGAGTCCGCCGGCGCCGGCGGCGACCGGCCGCCGCCGCAGTCGCCCGACACCACGCTCACCGTGCTGCGCGCCGACCGCTGGAACACCCCCGACGGGCCCTTCCTGTCGGTCGAGGTCAGGTCGGAGCTCGGGGAGGAGGACGAGGTCACGGTCGAGACCGACACCGGCGAGACCTACGAGCTGAGCCCCTTCGTCGACCGCGGCGTCTACCTGTACCACCGCATGACCGAGCCGGTCGCCACCGACGGCGCGGTCGCGTCGATCTCGGCCGAGTCCTCCGACGGCACCTGGGTGCAGTCGCCCACCTCGGAGTGGGCCAGCGGCGACGTGACCAGGTACCCGCCGGACTTCGAGTGGGGCTTCACCGACGACGGCTACGTCAACGCGGTCCAGTCCGACGCCGTCATCGAGCGGCTCGCGGGGCAGTACCCCGACCTGACCGAGGTCGTCGAGCTGCCGAACGACACCCACGGCTACAACGTGCCCTGGGGCAACCAGCCGCTGCTGGCCCCGGAGAGCTACCCGCGCGAGCCGTACACGGTCAAGGCACTGCGCATCGGCGCCGACCGCGACGGCTCCCAGACCGGCGTGCTGCTCTACGCGCAGGAGCACGCGCGCGAGTGGGTGACCTCGCTGGTGGCGCTGGAGACCGCGCAGCGGCTGCTGCACAACTACCGCAGCGACCCGACCACGACCGCGCTGGTAGACGACCTGGACATCTTCGTCGTGCCGATGACCAACCCCGACGGCACGGCGTACTCGCTCTACGACAACCGCCTGCAGCGCACCAACATGAACGTCGACGAGTGCGAGGAGGCCATGACCCCGCTCAACGCCGGCATCGACGTCAACCGCAACTTCTCCGTCGGGTCGTTCTTCGACGGCTTCGTCGGCTCGTCGCCGGACTGCGAGAGTTCGGTCTACACCGGCGAGTCGGAGCTGTCCGAGGCCGAGTCCTCCAACGAGGTGTGGCTGACCGAGCAGTTCCCGAACATCAGGTTCGCGATGAACACCCACTCCTACGGCGGCTACTTCATGTGGTCACCCGCGGCGTACAAGCCCGACCGCACCACGCTGCCGCGCCCCGACCTGGCCACCGAGCAGTACTTCTTCGAGGCGTCGGAGACGATCCTGTCGCGCATCAAGCAGTTCCGCGGCAGCGTCGTCTGGCCCGGCCGCACCGGTCCGGTCGTCGACGTGCTGTACTCCGCGGCCGGCAACTCCGGCGACGAGCACTTCTACGACGACCAGCAGAGCAACGACCCCGACATCTACGCCTGGGACTTCGAGGTGGGCGTCCCGCTGTGGAACGACACCACGCAGACGTGGGACACCACGGCCGGGGGCATGTTCTGGCCCGACTTCGAGACCGAGGGCTTCCACCAGGCGATGGAGTTCGCCAACGGCTGGTACGGCATCCTCGAGGTCGCCCGCCGCTTCTCCCTCGACGACGACGCCCCCACGTCGACCAACAACGTCGACGGCCGGGGCACCTACTCCGGCCCGGTGGACGTCTTCTTCGACACCACCGAGCCGGCGACCGTGCACTACACGCTGGACGGCTCCCGTCCGACCTCGGACTCGCCGGCCGTGCAGCAGGACGGCATCCGCGGCGGCGCGGCCCCGGTCACCATCAGCGAGCCGGGGGCCACCGAGCTGCGGTGGTTCTCGGTCGACGAGGCCGGCAACGCCGAGGAGCCGCACCGCGAGGTGATCAAGATCCGCTGAGGGTCAGCGGGTCCACACCCGGCGTGTCCGGTCGACGGCGGGTGAGGCCGTCTGCTCCCACACCCGCCGCCACCGGGCCACCGCCGGCCCGGCGGGATCGGGGGTCTCGCCCCGGGCCGCGCGCCGCTGCGCCTCCCACCAGGTCGAGCGGTCCTCGTCCAGCAGGCACGCCACCGCGCCGCGGACCCGGGCCGCGAACTCACGCGCGGTCTCGGCGTCACCGGAGCGCACCGGCTCGCCGTACCGCACCGTCACCGGCGGCCGGCCCGGCCTCGGCCAGCCACGCCCCCGGGGCATGGCCGCGAACGAGCCGCGGATCGCCACCGGCACGACCGGCACGCCGTGCTCGACCGCGAGCCAGGCGGCGCCCATCCGGAAGCGCCCGGTCCAGCCGTCCGGCGAGCGGGTGCCCTCGGGGAACACCACGACGTTCCAGCCCTCGTCGAGCAGGTCGCCCGGCGTGGCCGAGGGCGCACCGCCCCGGCGCTCGATCGGGAACGTGTTGAACACCATCGCCGACCCGGTGGCCCGCCACCAGGTGTCGAAGAAGTAGTCGGCCGCCGCCGCGACCGCCGTACGCCGTCGCCAGGCGTCGGGCAGCGTGCACAGCAGCAGCGGGGTGTCGAGGTGCGAGGAGTGGTTCGCCACGAACACCACCGGCGGCCGCACCCGGCCGAGCACGTCGAGGCCGCTGACCACCGGCTTGACCTCGACGCGCAGCAGCGGTCCGAGCCCCACGGTCTGCACCAGGTCGCGTACGGCGGACGCCGCCGGGCCGCGTGCCCACCCGGTGGGGAACACGGTGTGCTCGCGGTCGGGGACGTACGGCTCGGCGCTGCGCGGGACCAGCGGCCTGCGGCCCCACCGCCATCCGCGGGCGACGGTGCGCACGTCGTCGACGCTGTCGCGCAGGAAGGCCGGCACGCCCATGTCAGCGCACGTCCGCGAGCAGGTGGGGCGGGTCGTGCAGGTAGGTGATCGACGGTGACCGGCCGACACTGCCGGACACGATCTCGAGTGCGTCCGCGAACGTGGACGCGGCGCGGAAGCCCATCCGCTCCACCGACCGCCGGTCGGCGCCGACCCATACGACGTCGCCGCAGTGGTCCATCGCGTGCGCCGCCCAGTACCACATGTAGAACGGGTGCACGCCGTGGTAGGCGTGCGACGTGCGGTAGAGGTGGATGTACCACGGGTCGGTCGCGTAGGCCTGCTCGAACTTCTCCTCGATCGTCGCCGGATCAGTCGACTCGACGAGCACCTCCTCGAAGAAGTCCACGTAGCTGGGGTGGTGCAGCTGGGAGAACTCGTAGGGCACCGGGTGGTAGAGGATCACCGCGCCGCCCCGGCGTACCACCGGTTGGCCGCGGTAGGAGTTGAACAGGTAGCCCAGCCCCATGCAGGTGGCCAGGATCGGGTTCATCACCGAGTTGACGTTGTAGGGCCCGAGGTAGGGCACACCCAGCACCAGCACGTCGGTCTGGCCCTGCACCTCGACCATCTGCTGGCGGTGCACGTTGGCCAGCGTGCGGGCGTGCACGGCCTCGGTCTCGCCCGCGTGCACCCCGGTCAGCTGGTACGGCGCCTCGATCGACTGGTACAGCCGGTGCCGCATCCGGCGGGGCGCCACCGCCAGCCCGCGGCGCGCGGCCAGCATCGAGGCCTGGTCGCGGACTCCCCACTCCCACTCCCGCTTCTGCAGGAAGTCGTAGGGCGCGGGGAAGACGTCGTTGTTGAGCGTGGTCTCGACGGTGAAGATCTTCAGGTGCTGGGCCAGCAGCCGACCCATCCGGTGCGCGGAGTGGTGCAGGTGCGACTTGCGCGGGTCCATGAACGACCGCGACTGCACCATCGTCCGCGCGTTGTGGTGCGGGCGCAGGCTCTTGTACGACGCCAGCCCGACCGGCACCGACTTGTGGCCGCCGTCCATCGCCACCAGGTTGATGTTGACGTAGACCAGCAGGTCGGACTCGGCCGCCCGACGGTTGATCTCGACGTCCTCGCCGTGCTCGGTCACCCCGATGTGCAGCAGGTTGTCGTGGTCCTCGGCGTCGTGGTTGGTGAGCTTGCCCTGCGGGAAGAAGGACCGGAACACCCGCTCGCCGACGATGTCGCGCAGCTCCTGCGGGGTCATCCGGCGGTGCAGCGCGTTCGCGGCGACCAGCTCGACGTCGTCGACGCCGGCGTCGGCGGCCAGCTGCAGCACCTGCTCGATGATGCGCTGGCGCATGTCGGGCTTGCGCATCGGCGGCAGCGGCAGCGAGATGTCGTCGAAGGCGATGGTCAGCCGCATGCCCGGCCGCAGCAGCTCGGTCAGCGGCTCGCAGCCCTGCGGGTGCAGCAGCGCGTCGCGGATGGCGCCCTCGACGTCGGCGAGCCCGGGCAGCGACTCCGGCGGGTAGACCACCCGGGTGCCGGCCGGGAAGCGCTCGAGCCGGAAGCCCTCGCCCTCGTGCACCACCAGCGGTGGGGTGCGGTCGTCGACCTCGAGCACGAAGCCTGGACGGGTCACGCGCTGCTCCTCTCCTCGATCTCGAAGGCCACCTTGACCGTGCCGAGCCGCCCGGCGGACTGGGCGTGGTCGACCGCCTCGCGCCAGCGGTACAGCGGGTAGCGCGCGCCCACCACGCCCTCCAGGGGCGCGGTCGCCGCCAGGTCCAGCGCCACCTCGAAGGCGGGCCGCGACCCGGCGCCCTGGCCCAGCCCGTGTTCGGTCTGGGCGGAGGCGTAGGCGCCGGTCACCTCCAGCTCGCGGAACCACACCGGCGACAGGTCGGCGCCGGGTGCGGGCATGCCCGCCACCACGACACGGCCACCGGCCCGGGTGGCCCGCAGGACCGTCTCCAGCGACTCCTTGCTGCCGACGGCGTCCACGCCGACGTCCACGCCGCCGAGGAGGTACTCCCGGCTGTAGTCCGGAGAGAGCCGGAAGGCCCGCGTCGCCCGTCGTACTCCGCGCAGTACCTCGTCGGGCGCGACCACCTCGGTGGCGCCGAACTGCCGGGCGAGGTCGCGCTGGCGGCCGTGCTTGGCGACCACGGTGATGCGGCCGGCGCGGGTC
>JALZDI010000165.1 GCA_030862655.1 Actinomycetota bacterium
GGCGCGTCGTTGACCATCGTCGGGTCGGTCACCAGCCGGTGCGCGTCGACGGTCCGCGCGAGCGGGGTCCCGTCGCGGTCGGTGATCTTGCCGCGGGGGGCCGACAGCACCACCTCGGTGGCGCCGTCGAGACGGTCGGCCTTCTCGGTGTAGGCGTAGGCCTCGATCCCCTGGATCTGCACCAGCCGGCCGGCGAACAGGGTCAGCACGACCAGCAGCAGCACCAGGCTGGAGCGCAGCCGGAACTGGTGGCCGGCCAGCTCGAACCGACGCGGCCGGCGACGACCCCGCGCGGTCCGGCCGGTCGGCCGGGGCCGTCGCGGCGGCGGCGTGCGTCGGGTCACCGGCCGCTCCCGTCCCTCGCGTGAGCCGTTGCACCCCCAGTACTACCGGTCGCGGCGGACGAGGCGTCGGCGGCGCGCGGGGCCGTGAGGAAGTCGACGCCGGACCCCAAGGTCGCCGGCTGGGTCCGGCCCAGGACCTTGCCGTCGGACAGCCGCAGGAAGGCGGGGCTCTCGCCCTGCACCATGCCCATCGCCACGGCCCGCGCGGCCACCCGCTGTGGCTCACGCAGCTGGGCGACCTGCATGCTCAGCGCCTCGCGCTGCTCGGTCAGCGCCTCGGCCTTGGCCTCCAGCCCGCGGGCGTAGAACGCGCCCTGCTGCAGCGAGGTGTTCAGCACCAGCAACCCGACCAGGCCGAGGCCGAGCACGGTGAGCACCAGCGCGGCGAACGGCACCCGCGGCGCGGGGTTGGGGCGGCGTACGACGGACAGCCGAGCGCGCTGCTGCACCGCGTCCGCGATGCGGGCGCGGGTGCGCGTCGCGGCGATGAACGATGCACTCATGCTGCCTCCTTGATGCGCTCGGCGGCCCGCAGCCGCACCGAGGCGGCGCGCGGGTTCTGGTCGATCTCCTCGGGCTCGGCCTGCTCGGCCCCGCGTGTCAGCAGCCTCAGCTGGGGCTGGTCGCCGGCCGGGACCACCGGCATGTCCGGCGGCGCCGTGCTGCGGGACAGCCCACGCAGCAGCCTCTTGGTCAGCCGGTCCTCCAGGGAGTGGTACGAGAGCACGACCACCCGGCCGCCGACCGCGAGCGCGTCGATCGCGGCCGGGAGAGCCCGCTCCAGCGCGCCGATCTCGTCGTTGACCTCGATCCGCAGGGCCTGGAAGACCCGCTTGGCGGGGTGGCCGGTACGGCGAGCGGCGGCCGGCACGGCCGCGGCGACGACCTCGACCAGCCGGCCGCTGCGCTCGAACGGCTGCTGCGACCGCTCGCGCACGAGGCGCTGCGCGATCCGGCGGGCGAAGCGCTCCTCGCCGTAGGTCCGCAGGATGCGGGTGAGGTCCTGCTCGGCGTAGGTGTTCAGCACGTCGGCGGCGGTGCGCCCGCGCGAGGGGTCCATCCGCATGTCCAGCGGGGCGTCGTGGGCGTAGGCGAAGCCGCGCTCGCGCACGTCGACCTGCATCGAGGAGACGCCGAGGTCGAACAGCACGGCCTGCACCCGCCGGTGGCCGAGCCGGTCGAGCACCTCGGGCAGCTCGTCGTACACGGCGTGCACGAGGGAGACCCGGCCGGAGAACTCGGCCAGCCGGGTCTGCGCGCGCTCGACCGCGTTCGGGTCACGGTCGACGCCGACGACCCGGGCCCGCGGACAGGCACGCAGCACCGCCTCGGTGTGACCGCCGAGACCAAGCGTCGCATCGACGAAAACGGAACCGGCGTCCTGGAGCGGTGGCGTCAGCAGGGCGACGACCCGGTCCAGCAGGACGGGGACGTGAGCGGGGATGGCCATCGCGCGGTCAGCCCGCCCAGCTGGTCACGAGGAGCAGGGCCGCGGCCAACACGCTGGAGGAGACGGCGGAGAAGGCGACCACGGCCAGGCCGTCGCGCACGTCCTCGCGCACGCGGCGACGCGGCCCGCCCCGCTGCCGAAGCGGCACCGGGTCGGCGGGTACGCCTACAACCCTCATCCGTTCCCCCAGTCCTGGAAGCTTCGTGCGACCAGGTCCCCTCCCGCTCGCCCTGGGAAGCGGTCGTCTGGCACCGGGGAAGGTGCGCCAGAGGACCGGGTGAGCGGGGCGGAGACCTCGTCGTACGACGCCCGTGGCCGGTCTGAGACAGCTAGAAGATGCCGGGTAGCACCTCCTCGGACAGGTCGGCGAACGCCTGCTCCTGCTCGCCGGAGTAACGCTGCCAGGAGTCGGCGTCCCACACCTCGATGCGGTTCATCGCGCCGATCACCACGCAGTCACGAGACAGCGAGGCGTACTCGCGCAGCATCGGCGGCACCGTGATGCGGCCCTGCTTGTCCGGCGTCTCGTCGGAGGCCCCGGCGAACAGCATGCGCTGGTAGTCGCGGGCCAGCTTGTTGGTGACCGGTGCCTGGCGCATCTGGTCGGTGAGCGCGCGGAACTCGGCCATCGGCCACACGTAGAGGCAGCGCTCCTGCCCTCGGGTGATCACGAGTCCCTCCTGCAGCTCGTCGCGGAACTTCGCCGGGAGGAACAGCCGGCCCTTCTCGTCCAGCCGCGGGGTGTGGGTGCCGAAGAACATCGACCACGCACCTCCCGTTCCTCCATCGCGCCCCACCGTACACCACTTTCCCCCACTTCGACCCAAGAACGTGCCGCGATCCTCGCCCGTGTCCCACCGCGGCCGAGACCTTGGCGCAGGTCAGGGCACCTCGGGAGGGGGAGGGCTGAGCTACCGGACGCTCTTGGGTGCGCGACCAAGGGCGGCTAGCGTGAGACGCACGACACTCCTCGACACCCGCCTTCGTGACCACATCGTTACCGGTGAGCGCGCCGGATCCGCGAGTTGCGAGGATCGGCGGACGAGAGCGGACGGACCGGAGGGGCCAGGTGGCGATGGGCAGCACGCCAGACGTCGAGACGGAGCAGGCGTCGGAGTTCGAGACGCTGGCGAAGGTCGCCTCCCGCGTCCGCGAGTCGGTCGAGACCGTCATCGAGGGCAAGCCCGACGTGGTCAAGGTCGCGCTGACCGTGATGCTCGCCGAGGGCCACCTGCTGATCGAGGACGTGCCGGGCGTCGGCAAGACGATGTTGTCCAAGGCGCTGGCCCGCTCGATCGACTGCACCGTCAAGCGGATCCAGTTCACGCCCGACCTGCTCCCCTCCGACGTCACCGGGGTGTCGGTCTACAACCAGGAGACCCGTGCCTTCGAGTTCCGGCCCGGCGGGGTGTTCGCCAACGTCGTGGTCGGCGACGAGATCAACCGGGCGTCGCCCAAGACCCAGGCCGCGCTGCTGGAGTGCATGGAGGAGGGCCAGGTCACCTCCGACGGCGTGACCTACGTGCTGGACCGGCCGTTCATGGTCATCGCCACCCAGAACCCGATCGAGATGGAGGGGACCTACCCGCTCCCTGAGGCGCAGCGCGACCGGTTCATGGCCAGGGTGTCGATGGGCTACCCGGTGGAGAGCGCCGAGCTGGCGATGCTCAACAACCGCAGCGGCGCCAACCCGCTGGACAGCGTGCGGCCGGTGACCAACGCCGCCGAGGTCGCCCGGCTGGTCGAGGTGGTCGGCCGGGTCTACGTCGCCGAGGCCGTGCAGCAGTACGCCGTCGCGCTGACCACCGCGACCCGGCGCTCCGCCGACCTGCGCCTGGGCGCCTCCCCGCGCGCCACGCTGCACCTGGTCCGCGCCGCTCGCGCCGCGGCCGCGCTCGACGACCGCGACTACGTCGTCCCCGACGACGTGCACGCGCTCTCCGTACCCGTGCTGGCGCACCGGCTGCTGCCCAACACCGAGGCGCACCTGGCCGGCAGGTCCGCCGAGCGGATCGTGCACGACATCATCGCGAGCGTCCCGATGCCGCAGGCGCGCGGCCGCAGCCTCGCCGGCGGGTGAGCACGGTGCGCGCGCCGCTGGAGTCGCTGACCACGCGCGGGCGTGCCTTCCTCGCCGCCGGGCTGACCTGTGTCGGCTGCGCGATCCTGCTCGGCCAGCACGACCTGCTGCGCGTCGGGATCCTGGTGATGATGCTGCCGGCGGTGACGCTGGTGTTCGTCGGCCGCGCCCGCTACCGGCTGTCGTGCACCCGCTCGCTGCTCCCCCGCCGGGTCCCGGTCGGCCGGCCCGCCCGGGTGTCGCTCGACCTGCGCAACGCGGGCCGGCTGCCCTCGAGCGTCCTCATGCTCGAGGACGAGGTGCCCTACGCGCTCGGCACCCGCCCGCGGTTCGTCGTCGACCAGATCAGCGCGCGGTGGAACCGCGAGATCAGCTACACGCTGCGGTCCGACGTCCGCGGCAAGTTCGTCGTCGGGCCGCTCTCGGTGCGGGTGTGCGACCCGTTCGGGCTGATCGAGATCGAGCGCGCCTTCTCCGCGCGCGACGCGCTGACCGTCACCCCGCAGGTGCAGCCGCTGCCGGACGGCCAACTGCAGGGTGAGTGGTCGGGCACCGGCGACAACCGGCCGCGCGCGTTCGCCGCGGCCGGCACCGAGGACGTGCTGATCCGGGAGTACCGCCACGGCGACGACCTGCGCCGCGTGCACTGGCGCTCCACCGCCCGGATGGGCGAGCTGATGGTGCGCCGCGAGGAGCAGCCGTGGCAGACGCGGGCGACGCTGCTGATGGACACACGCGCGGCCGTGCACCGCGGCAGCGGCCCGGCCTCGTCCTTCGAGTGGCTGGTCACCGCGACGGCCTCGGTCGGGGTGCACCTGTCGGGGCAGGGCTACGCCCTCCGGCTGGTGAGCGAGTCCGGCGACGACCATGCCGGCCACTGGCACGACCGTGGGTCGGGCGCGGTGGGCGACGCCGACGACCTGCTCGACCACCTCGCGGTCATCCAGCCCAGCCGGAGGTCGCGGCTGGAGCTGCCGCGCGACCGCGACGAGGTCGGCGGGGTGCTGATCGCGCTGATCGGGGTGCTGGCGCCGGTCGACATCGCCGCGCTGCGCCGGCTGGCGCAGGGCGCGTCGGCCGGCTACGCGGTGGTAGCCGACCCGTCGGCGTGGGTGCGCGGCGACACCCACGAGCAGACCCAGCTGCGCGAGCAGGTGCGGCGCAACGTGGCCGAGCTGCGCGCCAACGGGTGGCGGGTCGCCGTCGCCGGGCCGGCCGATCAGGTCGGCACCCTGTGGGCGGAGCTGCTGCGGCCGCTGCGCTCGGG
>JALZDI010000003.1:0-5161 GCA_030862655.1 Actinomycetota bacterium
GCCTGGCCCCGGAGGCGAGCGCGGCGATGGTGGAGGAGATCGACGCCGCCCACAAGGACGGCGACACCCTCGGCGGTGTGGTCGAGGTCGTGGTCCACGGTCTGCCCACCGGCCTGGGCAGCCACGTGCACTGGGACCGTCGCCTCGACGCGCGCCTGGCCGGCGCGCTGATGGGCATCCAGGCCATCAAGGGCGTCGAGGTCGGTGACGGCTTCGACCTCGCGCGCTCCCGCGGGTCCGCCGCGCACGACGAGATCGAGGCGGGCGACGAGGGCATCCGGCGTACGTCGGGCCGCTCCGGCGGCACCGAGGGCGGCATGTCCACCGGCGAGACGATGCGTGTGCGCGCCGCGATGAAGCCCATCTCCACGGTGCCGCGGGCGCTGCGCACGGTCGACGTGGCCACCGGCGAGGCCGCGGTCGCCCACCACCAGCGCTCCGACGTGTGCGCGGTGCCGGCGGCCGGCATCGTGGCCGAGGCGATGGTGGCGCTGGTGCTGACCGAGGCGGTGCTGGAGAAGTTCGGCGGCGACTCGGTCGAGGAGACCCGCCGCAACCACGACGCCTACCTGTCCTCGCTGAGGTACCGGTGACCGCGACGGCCGGGCCGCTCGTCGTACTCGTCGGGCCGCCCGGCTCGGGCAAGACCACGGTCGGGACGCTGCTCGCGCAGCGGCTCGGCGCCGACCTGCGCGACACCGACGCCGACATCGTGGCCAACGCCGGCCAGGAGGTCTCCGAGATCTTCGTCGACCGGGGGGAGGCCGCGTTCCGTGCGATGGAGAGGGAGGCGGTGCGCACGGCACTCGAGCAGCACACCGGCGTGCTCGCACTGGGCGGAGGAGCGGTGCTCGACTCGGACACCCGCCACCTGCTGCGCGGGCACCGGGTGGTCTTCCTCACCGTCAGCCTGTCCGACGCGGTCCGCCGGGTCGGGCTCGGTGCGAGCCGCCCGCTGCTGCTGGGCAACGTCCGTGGGCGTCTCAAGGCGCTGCTGGACGAGCGGTACCCGCTCTACCGCGAGGTCGCCACGCTGACCGTCGACACCGACGGCCGTACGCCGGACGACATCGCCGACGAGGTCGGCAAGCACCTCGCCGAGGAGGCGCACGGATGAGCGACAACACCCGCATCGGGGTCGCCACCACGCAGCCCTACGACGTGGTCATCGGCCGCAACCTTCTCGGCGAGCTGCCCGCCCTGCTCGGCGACGACGTGCAGCGGGTCGCGGTGATCCACCCCGGCGCCCTGCGTACGACCGGCGAGGCGATCCGGGAGGACCTGGTGGCGCAGGGCCTCGAGGCGTACGCGATCGAGGTGCCCGACGCCGAGGAGGCCAAGCTCGCGCCGGTGGCGTCGTACTGCTGGCAGGTCCTCGGCCAGTGCGGCTTCACCCGCTCCGACGCCGTCGTCGGCGTCGGTGGTGGCGCCACGACGGACCTGGCGGGCTTCGTGGCCGCCACCTGGCTGCGCGGGGTGCGGGTCGTGCACGTGCCCACGACGCTGCTGGGCATGGTCGACGCCGCGGTCGGCGGCAAGACGGGGATCAACACCGCGGAGGGCAAGAACCTGGTCGGGGCGTTCCACGAGCCGGCCGGGGTGCTGTGCGACCTGGCGGCGCTGGAGACGCTGTCGCGGCACGAGCTGGTCAGCGGGCTGGCCGAGGTGGTCAAGTGCGGGTTCATCGCCGACCCGCAGATTCTCGACCTGGTCGAGGCGCAGCCCGACGAGGCCGTCGACCCGCACAGCGCGCTGCTGCGCGGGCTGGTCGAGCGCGCTGTGCGCGTCAAGGCGGCGGTCGTGGCCGGTGACCTGCGCGAGGCCACCTCTGCGGCCGGCAGGGTGGGCCGCGAGTCGCTCAACTACGGACACACGTTCGGGCACGCGATCGAGCGGGTGGAGCGCTACCAGTTCCGGCACGGGGCTGCGGTCGCCGTCGGCATGGTGTTCGTGGCCGAGCTCGCCCGGCTGGCCGGCCGGCTCGACGAGGCCGTCGCCGACCGGCACCGGCAGGTGCTGGAGCGGGTCGGGCTGCCGACTACGTACGGCGGGGGCCCGTGGGAGCGGCTGCACGAGGCCATGCGGCTGGACAAGAAGGCGCGGGGCGACCGGCTGCGGTTCGTCGTACTCGACGGTCTGGCCCGCCCCGGGATCCTGGAGGCCCCCGACCCCGCGCTGCTGACCGCGGCCTACGCCGAGGTGTCCGGTCGGTAGACTCGCCCGTTGGCCGGACAAACTCCGACGAGAGCAGGACACACGACGCATGGCCACGACCAACGACTTGAAGAACGGCATGGTGCTCAACCTCGACGGGCAGCTGTGGACCGTCCAGTGGTTCCAGCACCACAAGCCCGGCAAGGGCGGGGCGGTCGTGCGCACCAAGCTGAAGAACGTCACCTCCGGCAAGATCGTCGACAAGACGTTCAACGCCGACGTCAAGGTCGACACCGCCAACGTCGACAAGCGCACGATGACCTACCTGTACAACGACGGCCACGCGTACGTGTTCATGGACGCGACGACCTTCGACCAGATCCCGGTCAGCGACGCCATCGTCGGCGACGCGAAGAACTTCCTGCTGGAGAACCAGGAGGCGATCGTCGCGATGCACGAGGGCAACCCGCTCTACCTGGAGCTGCCCGCGTCGGTGGAGCTCGTGGTCGAGTACACCGAGCCGGGCCTGCAGGGCGACCGCTCCAGCGGCGGCACCAAGCCGGCACGGCTGGAGACCGGTCACGAGATCAACGTGCCGCTGTTCATCACCACCGGCGAGAAGGTCAAGGTCGACACCCGCGACAGCAGCTATCTCGGCCGGGTCAGCGGCTGACGGTGGGTGCACGCACCAAGGCGCGCAAGCGGGCCCTCGACATCCTTTTCGAGTGCGAGCTGCGCGGCGTCCCGGTCGCGGACACGCTGCGGACGCGGGTGGCCGACAGCGACCCACCGGTGGCCGAGTACACCGTCGAGCTGGTGCAGGGCGTCGAGCAGCGCCGTGAGGAGATCGACGAGCTGCTGACCCGCTACGCGCAGGGCTGGACGCTGGCGCGGATGCCCGCCGTCGACCGCAACATCCTGCGGATCGGTGCCTTCGAGGTGCTGTTCAACACCGACGTGCCCGACCACGTCGCGGTGAGCGAGGCGGTCGGGCTGGCCCGCGACCTCTCGACCGACGAGTCGCCCACGTTCGTCAACGGGCTGCTGGCAGCGCTCGCACGTGACAACCGCCCATCGTCGGACTGATCGCTGGACATCGGGTCGCTCGTCAGTAGGGTGACAGAGAACCGAAAGGAAGACGATGTCCTTCTGGCAGTACCTGGTGGACCGTCGTGACCTGCTCGTGTTCCAGGGTGTGCAGCACCTGAGCATGGTCGCCCAGTGCCTGCTCGCGGCCACCGTGATCGCGCTCGTCGTCGCCGCGTTCGTCTATCGCAACCGCACGGCCGTGGGGCTCGCGACCGCGACGAGCGCGATCGGGCTGACGGTGCCGTCCTTCGCCCTACTCGGCCTTCTGGTCGCTGTGACGGGTTTCGGGATCACGCCCGCGGTGATCGCGCTGACCTTCTACGCCATCCTGCCGATCCTGCGCAACACCGTCGTCGGGCTGGCAGGAGTCGACCCCACACTCGTTGACTCCGCCCGCGGGATGGGCATGGGTCGCCTGCGCATCCTCACCCGCATCGAGTTCCCCATGGCGTGGCCGGTGGTGGTGGCCGGGGTCCGGGTGTCCGGGGCGATGATCATGGGCATCGGCGCGATCGCCGCGTACGTCGGCGGGGCCGGGCTGGGGGGCGAGATCTTCTCCGGACTGTCACGGCTCGGCGGTGCCAACGCCCTCAACTCCACGCTCGCCGGAACGCTCGGGATCGCCGCCCTGGCGTTGTTCCTCGACCTGGTGCTCCTCGGCATCGGGCGTATCACCACCTCGAGAGGTATCCGTGTCTGACCAGAGCCCTGCACCGACCGCCGCCGGCGAGCAGATCACCCACGGCGTGGACATCGAGCTCGTCGAGCTGACCAAGCGCTACCCGGGACAGCACGAAGCCGCCGTCGACAACGTCACGATGACGATTCCCGCCGGTGAGATCGTCGTGCTGGTGGGACCGTCCGGGTGCGGCAAGACCACCACGATGAAGATGATCAACCGGCTCATCGAGCCGACCAGCGGCAAGATCCTGCTCGACGGCGACAACGTCATCGAGCGTGACGCCGACGACCTGCGCCGCCACATCGGCTACGTCATCCAGGCCGGCGGTCTGTTCCCCCACATGACGGTGGCCGACAACGTCGGGCTGGTGCCCCGCCTGCTGCGGTGGGACCGCAACCGGATCAGCAGCAGGGTCGACGAGCTGCTCGACCTCGTCGGCATGGAGCCGGGAGAGTTCCGCGCGCGGTACCCGCGGGAGCTCTCCGGCGGTCAGCAGCAGCGGGTCGGCGTGGCGCGTGCGCTCGCCTCGGACCCACCCGTGCTGCTGATGGACGAGCCGTTCGGCGCGGTCGACCCCATCACCCGCGCGCGGCTGCAGGACGAGCTGCTCAGGCTGCAGGACGACCTCGGCAAGACGATCGTCTTCGTGACGCACGACTTCGACGAGGCGGTCAAGCTCGGTGACCGCATCGCCGTGCTCGCCAAGGGTTCGCGGATCGTGCAGTACGACATCCCGGCAGAGATCCTCACCAACCCCGCCGACGACTACGTCGCGGAGTTCGTCGGCGCCGGAGCGGCTCTCAAGCAGCTCACACTGACCCGCGTCCGCGACGTCGACCTCGACGAGGCGGTGACGGTCAGCATGGGCGGCGACGCCGCGGACGCGGCCCGGAGGGCACGTCAGGCCGGTCGCAGCCACGTGATCCTGCTCGATGACCGGCAGCGCCCGGTGCGATGGCTCTCGCTGCGCGACCTCGAGCGGCCCGACGCGACCTCCGGCGGCCGCCGGGACGAGTCGATGGACCTCGTCAGCACCGCCTCCACCCTCAACGACGCGCTCGACACGATGCTGACCTCCAGCCACGGAGTCGTCCTGGTCTGCGGCCGCGACAACGCCTACGTGGGCGCGATCAGGGTCGACACGATCATGGCGGCGATGCAGGACCTGCAGGCGGAGACGAGCTCGTCGGGAGCACCGTCGTGACGACACGTACCGAGGGCGTCGAGAGCGTCGAG
>JALZDI010000003.1:5171-20557 GCA_030862655.1 Actinomycetota bacterium
CCCCCCCCCACGTCTCGACGCGTCCCGACGAGGCCGTCAGCCGCATCCGCCTCGTGGTGCAGCCGCTGGTGGTGCTGGCCGTGGTCGCCGCGGTCCTGGTCTACGTCGCCACCGCGGAGCTGACCCCGACCGAGAGCGGTCTGCTGAACTTCCGCTCGCTGTATGGCCTCACGATGGAGCACGTCAAGCTCACCGTGGTGACCGCGTTCATCGTCGTGGTGGTGGCCGTACCCGCCGGGATTCTGCTCACCCGGCGTAGTGCCCGGGCCGGGCGCCCACCGGCCGTCGCGTTCGCCAACTTCGGTCAGGCGGCGCCCTCCGTCGGTTTGCTGGTGCTCGCCGCGACGCTCTTCGACATCGGCTTCTGGACTGCCGTCCTGGGCCTGTCGGTCTACGGCATTCTGCCCACTCTGCGCAACACCATGACAGGTCTCGAACAGGTCGACCCCACCCTCGTGGAGGCCGCCCGCGGCATGGGCATGTCGAGCCAGGGGACCCTGGTGCGTGTGGAGCTGCCACTGGCCGTTCTCGTCATCCTGACCGGCATCCGGCTCTCGCTCGTGCTCATCGTGGGCACGGCCGCGCTGGCGCCGTTCATCGGCGGAGGCGGGCTCGGTCAGCTGATCATCACCGGCGTCAACCTGCAGCTGGACAAGCAGTTGGTCGTCGGAGCCGTGCTCATCGCCGGCCTCGCGCTGCTCGTCGACTGGCTGGGCCGGGTCGTCGAGGAGGCCGCCCGACCGAAAGGACTGTCATGAGGTCCAGGCAAGCTCTGCTCCGCGCGCGCCGCCTCACCGCCGTCGGCGCGAGCCTGCTGCTCTGTCTGGTCGCGGCCGGCTGCGGCCTCAAGAGCGCCAACGCGTTCATCCCGCCGGCCGAACCGGGCAGCATCGAGCCGGTCGAGTCGCTGGAGGGCGTGGAGATCACCGTCGGGTCGAAGAACTTCACCGAGCAGCTCATCCTGGGCAAGATGGCCGGGATCATCCTCGAGGTCGCCGGTGCCGAGGTCGTCGACAAGACCAACCTCGCGGGCAGCGTCGCATCGCGCCAGGCCCAGCTGTCGGGTGACGTCGACATGGTCTGGGAGTACACCGGTACGGCGTGGATCACCTACCTGGGTCACAGCACCCCGATCCCCTCCCGTATCCCGCAGTGGAGGGCGGTGGCCAAGGAGGACCTCGCCAAGAACGGCCTGGTCTGGCTCAAGCCGGCGCCGATGAACAACACCTACGCGTTCGCGACACCCGAGGAGACCCAGAGGAAGCTCGGGATCACCAAGCTCTCCGAGCTGAAGACCCTCTCGCCCGACCAGCTCACCTTCTGCGTGGAGTCGGAGTTCTTCAGCAGGTCAGACGGGTTCAAGCCCATGCTCGAGAAGTACGACATGGCGCTGGGACAGGACGTTCCACGGGGCAACGTCACCATCCTCGACACCGGCGTGGTGTACTCCGTGACCGACAAGGGCGGCACCTGCAACTTCGGCGAGGTGTTCACCACCGACGGCCGCATCCTGGCCCTGGGCCTGTCGGTGCTGAAGGACGACCGGGCGTTCTTCCCGCTCTACAACGTCGCCGCCGTCTTCGGCCGGCAGGTGCTCCGCGAGCACCCCGAGCTGCGCGACATCTTCGAAAGGGTCAGCCGAGAGATCACGACCGAGACCATGCTCAGGCTGAACGCGCAGGTCGACGTCGAAGGAGCCGACCCCGCGCTGGTGGCGCGGGACTGGCTGCGTCAGAAGGGCTTCGTCAACTAGCCCACCGTGGCGCCGTGGTTGTCGTCCTGCGACGACTCCTCGGTGCGTCGCGGGTCCTGGCGCAGGACGCCCCACGAGACGAAGCGGTCGACCAGCACGCTGGCCGGCTCGTTGTAGAGCACCGCCAGCGTCCGCAGGTCGTCCTCACGGATCGTGAGCACGCGACCGTTGTAGTCCCCCCGCTGCGCCTGGATCGTCGCGGTGAAGCGGCCCAGCAGCGCCGCCTCCTCGATCTCGATCGAGGCGAGCCGCTCCAGGTCGAGCACCAGCCGGTGCGGCGCCTCCGAGACGGCGCCCATCTGCGAGCCCCCCGGCAGCAGCTCGTGCACGGGCACGCCGTAGAAGTCGGCGAGCTCGAACAGCCGCTGCACGGTCACAGCGCGGTCGCCGCGCTCGTAGGAGCCGACGACGACGGCCTTCCAGCGGCCGTGCGAGCGTTGTTCGACCCCGTGCAGGGACAGGCCCTGCTGCTGACGGATCGCGCGTAGCTTGGCTCCGAGAGCCTTGGCGTATTCCTGTGGCATTGGTGCCTCCCCCCGGTAGGCGTGAACGCCGATGATCGGGTCTCGCTAGTGGTGACTGAGTGTGACAACGGTAGCAGCGGCACTGCGGCGGCAGGGGCAAAAGCATAGAACCCGGACACGGACCGTCTCGACGGCGGGTATGTCCGCGGCCTCGGCGAGCCGCCGCCGGGCCGCCGCCGTGACGCTGCTAGGCTGTCTCCGCCCCGTGGTTGCGGGGCCGACAGACATCCTTTAACGATCCGTCCCGTGAGGCGGAGAAGGAGGTCATGGCCGCTGTGCCTGCCCACGATTCACCACTGTCCGGTGCCCATGCTAGCGCCGACGCCACCGACCAGCTCAGCGGTCGGGTCGTCCTCGACGCCGCCGACATCACCCGAGCCCTGACCCGCATCTCGCACGAGATCCTCGAGCGCAACAAGGGCGCCGCCGGCCTGGTACTGCTCGGTATCCCCACCCGCGGGGTCGCGCTGGCCCGGCGGATCGGCGCCCGGCTCAACTCCGCCGAGGGCGTGCGCGTCCCGGTCGGGTCCCTCGACACCACGATGTACCGAGACGACCTGCGGCTGCGGCCGGCACGGGCGCTGGAGCACACCGAGATCCCCGAGCCGGGCCTCGACGACCGCACCGTCGTGCTGGTCGACGACGTGCTGTACAGCGGCCGCACCATCCGCGCCGCCCTCGACGCGATCAACGACGTGGGCCGCCCGCACGCCGTACGCCTGGCCACGCTGGTCGACCGCGGGCACCGCGAGCTGCCGATCCGCGCGGACTTCGTCGGCAAGAACCTCCCCACCTCGACGACCGAGAAGGTGCGGGTGCTGCTGGAGGAGTACGACGGGCGCGACTGCGTGCTGATCACCGACGGAGGCGAACGATGAGGGGCCACCTGCTCAGCGCGGCCGACCTGTCCCGCGACGAGGCGGTGCAGCTGCTCGACACCGCCGCGGAGATGCGGGCGCTGGCCGACCGGCCGATCAAGAAGTCGCCGGCGCTGCGCGGGCGCACCGTGGTCAACCTCTTCTTCGAGGACTCCACCCGCACCCGCATCTCGTTCGAGGCCGCGGCCAAGCGGCTGTCGGCCGACGTCATCAACTTCGCCGCCAAGGGGTCGAGCCTGTCGAAGGGCGAGAGCCTGAAGGACACCGCGCTGACGCTGGAGGCGATGGGCGCCGACGCCGTGGTGATCCGGCACAGCGCCTCCGGCGCGCCGCACCGGCTGGCCACCAGCGGATGGGTGCACAGCAGCGTGGTCAACGCCGGCGACGGCACCCATGAGCACCCCACCCAGGCGCTGCTCGACGCGTTCACGATGCGCCGTCACCTCGGCGACCTCGACGGCCGCAGGATCGCGATCGTCGGAGACGTGCTGCACAGCCGGGTCGCCCGCTCCAACGCGCTGCTGCTGTCCACGCTCGGCGCGGAGGTGACGCTGGTGGCGCCGCCCACGCTGTTACCCGTGGGCGTCGACACCTGGCCGGTGAGCACCTCGTTCGACCTCGACGCCACCCTGCCCAAGAGCGACGTGGTGATGATGCTGCGGGTGCAGCGCGAGCGGATGAACCTCGCCGGCGGCGGGTTCTTCCCCAGCGCCCGCGAGTACAGCCGCCGCTACGGGCTCGACGCCCGGCGGATGGCACAGATGCCCGAGGGTGCACTGGTGATGCACCCCGGCCCGATGATCCGCGGCATGGAGATCTCCGCCGACGTGGCCGACTCCGAGCGCTCGGTGATCGTCGAGCAGGTCACCAACGGGGTCGCGGTGCGGATGGCGGTGCTCTACATGCTGCTCAGCGGCCGCAGCCCCGAAGGCCCCCAGGACACCGAGACCCCCGAGACCCCCGAGACCCCCGAGACCCCCGAGACACAGCCGGTGGAGGCACAGGCGTGACGACGTACCTGATCAAGCAAGCCGACCTGCTCGGCGGCGCGCCGACCGACCTGCTGGTGCGCGACGGCGTGATCACCGAGATCGGCGAGATCGGCTCCGCCGCCGGTGCCGACGTCGTCGATGCGGCCGGCCTGGTCGCGCTGCCCGGGTTGGTCGACCTGCACACCCACCTGCGCGAGCCCGGCCGCGAGGACGCCGAGACCGTGCTGACCGGCACCCAGGCCGCCGCCCGCGGAGGCTTCACCGCGGTGCACGCGATGGCCAACACCGATCCCGTCGCCGACACCGCCGGGGTGGTCGAGCAGGTGTGGCGGCTGGGACGTGAGGGCGGCTACTGCGACGTGCAGCCGGTCGGCGCCGTCACCGTCGGGCTTGCCGGTCAACAGCTGGCCGAGCTCGGCGCGATGGCCGACTCCGCGGCCGGCGTGCGGATGTTCAGCGACGACGGCCGGTGCGTGTCCGACTCCGTGCTGATGCGCCGGGCACTGGAGTACGTCCGGGCCTTCGACGGCGCGATCGCCCAGCACGCCCAGGAGCCGCGGCTGACCGAGGACGCCCAGATGAACGAGGGCGAGCTGTCGGGGGTGCTCGGCCTGCAGGGCTGGCCCGCGGTGGCCGAGGAGGCCGTCATCGCCCGCGACTGCCTGCTCACCGCGCACGTCGGCTCGCGGCTGCACGTGTGCCACGTGTCCACGGCGGGTTCGGTCGAGATCATCCGGTGGGCCAAGGGCAAGGGCTGGAACGTCACCGCCGAGGTCACCCCGCACCACCTGCTGCTGACCGACGAGCTCGCCACGACCTACGACCCGGTCTACAAGGTCAACCCGCCGCTGCGCACCCGCGCCGACGTGGAGGCGCTGCGGGAGGGGCTGGCCGACGGCACCCTCGACTGCGTGGCCACCGACCACGCCCCACACCCGTCCGAGGACAAGGCCTGCGAGTGGGCGGCGGCCGCGTTCGGCATGCTCGGCCTGGAGACCGCGCTCTCGGTGGTGCAGCAGACCATGGTCGACACCGGTTTGCTGGACTGGGCGGGCGTCGCCGACCGGATGTCGCGCCGGCCCGCCGAGATCGGCCGGCTCGGCGCCCACGGCCGCGGCCTGCAGGTGGGGGCGCCGGGCAACCTGGTGCTGGTCGACCCGACCGCGGCCCGGGCGGTCGACCCCGCCGACTCGGCCTCGCTGTCTCGCAACACCCCGTTCGCCGGGCACGAGCTGCCCGGGCGGGTGGTCGCCACGTTCCTGCGGGGCACGCCAACCGTGCTCGACGGGAAGCTGCAGTGAGGGCCCCAGGGGGGACGGCTGCGGCGCTGCTCGTCCTCGAGGACGGGCGCACGTTTCGCGGCGACTCCTTCGGCGCCGAGGGCGACACCGTCGGCGAAGCGGTCTTCGCGACGGGCATGACCGGCTACCAGGAGACGCTGACCGACCCCTCCTACCACCGCCAGGTGGTGGTGATGACCGCGCCGCACGTGGGCAACACCGGCGTCAACGACGAGGACCCCGAGTCCGGCCGGGTCTGGGTGGCCGGCTACGTGGTGCGCGACCCCGCTCGGGTGCCCTCGAGCTGGCGGTCACGGCGAAGCCTGGACGACGAGCTGCGGGCGCAGGGCGTGGTCGGCATCAGCGGTGTCGACACGCGCGCACTGACCCGGCATCTGCGCGAGCGCGGCGCGATGCGGGTGGGTATCTCGACGACCACCACCGACCCCGACGCGCTGCTGGCGCGGGTGCGCGCGGCGCCGGAGATGACCGGCGCCGACCTGTCCGCAGAGGTCAGCGCCGGCGAGCCGTACGTCGTACCCGCGCAGGGGGAGCGGCGCTTCACCGTCGCCGCGCTCGACCTCGGCATCAAGACCATGACCCCCGAGCAGCTGGCCCGCCGTGGCGTCGAGACGCACGTGCTGCCGTCCACCGCGACGCTCGACGACGTGCTGGCGACCTCGCCCGACGGCGTCTTCTTCTCCAACGGGCCCGGCGACCCGGCCACCGCCGAGCACGCGGTCGCGCTGCTGCGCGGGGTGCTGGACCGCGGCCTGCCCTACTTCGGGATCTGCTTCGGCAACCAGCTGTTCGGCCGCGCGCTGGGGTTCGGCACCTTCAAGCTCAAGTACGGCCACCGCGGCATCAACCAACCGGTGATGGACCGCACCACCGGCAAGGTCGAGATCACCTCGCACAACCACGGGTTCGCCGTCGACGCGCCGCTCGACCGCCCCACCGAGACGGCATACGGCCGGGCCGAGGTCAGCCACGTGTGCCTCAACGACGACGTGGTCGAGGGGCTGCGGCTGCTCGACGGGCACGGCGACCTGTTGGCGTTCTCGGTGCAGTACCACCCCGAGGCCGCGGCAGGGCCACACGACGCGGCCTACCTGTTCGACCGCTTTCTCGATCTCATGAGCAGCCGCCGCAGCGAGGGAGTGCCCGCCTGATGCCCAAGCGCACCGACATCTCCTCGGTCATGGTGATCGGCTCCGGGCCGATCGTGATCGGCCAGGCCTGCGAGTTCGACTACTCCGGCACGCAGGCCTGCCGGGTGCTGAAGGACGAGGGGCTGCGGGTGATCCTGGTCAACTCCAACCCGGCCACGATCATGACCGACCCCGAGTTCGCCGATGCCACCTACGTCGAGCCGATCACCCCGGAGTTCGTGCAGAAGGTGATCGAGAAGGAGCGTCCCGACGCGTTGCTGGCCACCCTGGGCGGGCAGACGGCGCTCAACACCGCGGTGGCGCTCGACGAGGCCGGCGTCCTGGAGAAGTACGGCGTGGAGCTGATCGGCGCCTCCATCGACGCGATCCAGGCGGGGGAGAACCGCGAGCAGTTCAAGCGCATCGTGGAGTCGCTGCCGGTCGCCGGAGGCGCCGAGGTGGCCCAGTCGCGGATCTGCCACACGATGGACGAGTGCCTGCAGGGTGCCGCCGAGCTGTCCTACCCGGTCGTGGTCCGCCCGTCGTTCACCATGGGCGGCGCCGGCTCGGGCATGGCCTACCACGAGGACGACCTGCGCCGCATCGCCGGCACCGGGCTGGCCGCCAGCCCCACCACCGAGGTGCTGCTGGAGGAGTCGATCATCGGCTGGAAGGAGTACGAGCTCGAGGTCATGCGCGACCGCGCCGACAACGTGGTGATCGTGTGCTCCATCGAGAACGTCGACCCGATGGGCGTGCACACCGGCGACTCGGTCACGGTGGCGCCGGCGATGACGCTGACCGACCGCGAGTACCAGAAGCTGCGCGACATCGCGATCGGCGTCATCCGGGCGGTGGGCGTCGACACCGGCGGGTGCAACATCCAGTTCGCGGTCAACCCCGCCGACGGGCGCATCGTGGTGATCGAGATGAACCCGCGGGTGTCGCGGTCCTCGGCGTTGGCCTCGAAGGCCACCGGGTTCCCGATCGCCAAGATCGCCGCGAAGGTGGCCCTGGGCTACACCCTCGACGAGATCCCCAACGACATCACGGCAGAGACGCCGGCGAGCTTCGAGCCGACGCTGGACTACGTCGTGGTCAAGGCACCCAGGTTCGCGTTCGAGAAGTTCCCGCACGCCGACCCCACCCTCACCACGCACATGAAGAGCGTCGGCGAGGCGATGGCGATCGGCCGCAGCTTCACCGAGGCGCTGCAGAAGGCCCTGCGCTCGCTGGAGCGCCCCGAGGCGGTGTTCTCGTGGGCGACCGAGCCCGGCGCCAAGGCCGACCTGCTGGAGCGTGCGCGCGTGCCGCACGACGGCCGGCTGCGGCTGGTCATGGACGCGCTGCGGGCGGGCGCGTCCGTCGACGAGGTGTTCACGGCCACCGGCATCGACCCGTGGTTCGTCGACCAGATGCTGCTGCTCGACGAGGTCGCGCAGCAGGTGTCGCAGGCGCGCGACCTCGACGCCGCGACGCTGCGGCGGGCGAAGCGGCACGGCTTCTCCGACCAGCAGGTCGCCGAGCTGCGCGGCGCGAGCGCCGAGGTCGTGCGCGGCGTGCGGTGGGCGCTCGGGGTACGCCCGGTGTACAAGACCGTCGACACCTGTGCTGCGGAGTTCGCCGCCCGCACGCCGTACCACTACTCCTCCTACGACGAGGAGACCGAGGTCTCGTCCCGGGAGCGGCCGGCGGTGATCATCCTCGGCAGCGGGCCCAACCGCATCGGCCAGGGCATCGAGTTCGACTACTCGTGTGTGCACGCCTCGCTGGCCCTGGACGCCGTGCCCGGTGGCGGCTTCGAGACCGTGATGGTCAACTGCAACCCCGAGACGGTGTCCACCGACTACGACACGTCCGACCGGCTCTACTTCGAGCCGCTGACGCTGGAGGACGTGCTCGAGGTGGTGCACGCCGAGCAGCACGCCGGGCCGGTCGCCGGGGTGATCGTGCAGCTGGGCGGGCAGACGCCGCTCGGGCTGGCGCAGGGGCTGGCCGACGCGGGCGTGCCGATCGTGGGCACCTCGCCGGAGGCCATCCACCTGGCCGAGGAGCGCGGCGCCTTCGGCCGGGTGCTCGGCCAGGCCGGGCTGCCGGCGCCCAGGCACGGCACCGCGACCTCGTTCGACGAGGCCAAGGCCATCGCCGACGAGGTCGGCTACCCCGTGCTGGTGCGCCCGTCGTACGTGCTGGGCGGCCGCGGCATGGAGATCGTGTACGACGAGCCGTCGCTGGAGGGCTACATCGTCCGCGCGACCGAGGTGACCCCGGAGCACCCGGTGCTGGTCGACCACTTCCTCGACGACGCGGTGGAGATCGACGTCGACGCCGTCTACGACGGCGAGGAGCTCTTCCTCGGCGGCGTGATGGAGCACATCGAGGAGGCCGGGGTGCACTCGGGCGACTCGGCGTGCGCGCTGCCGCCGATCACGCTCGGCACCGAGGAGGTCGAGCGCATCCGCAGTTCCACCGAGGCCATCGCCCGCGGGGTGGGGGTGCGCGGCCTGCTCAACGTGCAGTACGCCCTGGCCGCGGACACGATCTACGTGCTCGAGGCCAACCCGCGTGCCTCGCGCACGGTGCCGTTCGTGTCCAAGGCGACCGCCACGCCGCTGGCCAAGGCGGCCGCGCGGGTGATGCTCGGTGCCACGATCAAGGAGCTGCGGGCCGAGGGCATGCTGCCCGCCGCCGGTGACGGCGGCGACCTCCCGATGACCGCCCCGATCGCGGTCAAGGAGGCGGTGATGCCGTTCAACCGGTTCCGCACCCCCGACGGCAAGACCGTCGACACGGTGCTGGGCCCGGAGATGCGCTCCACCGGCGAGGTGATGGGGATCGACGCGCAGTTCGGCATGGCCTTCGCCAAGTCGCAGGCGGGCGCGTACGGCGGCCTGCCCACCTCCGGCCGGGTGTTCGTGTCCGTGGCCAACCGCGACAAGCGGCACATGGTCTTCCCGATCAAGCGGCTGGTCGACCTGGGCTTCGAGGTGCTGGCGACCACGGGCACCGCGCGGGTGCTTCAGCGCAACGGGATCGCCGCGACCGTCGTCCGTAAACACACCGAGGGGCCGGGGCCCGACGGCGAGCCCACCGTCGTCGGCCGCATCCTGGCCGAGGAGGTCGACCTGGTGGTGAACACCCCACACGGCACCACCTCCGGCGGCAGCCCCCGGGTCGACGGCTACGACATCCGCACCGCGGCGGTGATGCGCGACGTCCCGTGCATCACCACGATCCAGGGTCTGGCGGCGGCGGTGCAGGGCATCGAGGCGCTGCAGGGCGGCTCCATCGGGGTGCGGTCGCTGCAGTCCTGGGGCGAGGCGCTGCTGGCCCACCGGAGTGCGGAGACGGAGGGCGTCGCGTGACATCCGGGGCACTGCAGGTGACCGGCGAGGTGCTCTCGCTGAAGCGGATCGGCGCCTACCACCACCTCACCGTGGTCGCCGACGGCATCGCCGAGCGCACCCGGCCGGGTCAGTTCGCGGCGCTGGCGATCGGCGACCGGCACTCCGCGCAGCTGCTGCGACGCGCGTTCTCCATCTACCGCGTGCGTGCCAGCGGCGTCTACGGCGGCACCGTCGAGGTGGTGTTCGCCGTACACGGGCCCGGCACGGCGTGGATGGCGCAGCTGCGGCAGGGAGACAAGGTCGGCGTGGTGGGCCCCCTGGGACGGCCGTTCGCGCTGCCCAAGGAGCCGGTCGCGTGCGTCCTGGTCGGCGGCGGTTACGGCAGCGCCCCGCTGTTCTCCCTGGCCGAGCAGCTGCGGCAGCGCGGCTGCTCGGTCCACATGGTGCTCGGCGCCGCGACCGAGGACCGGCTGTTCGGCACTCTCGACGCCAAGCGGGCCGCACAGTCGGCGCAGGTGACCACCGACGACGGCTCGGTCGGCATCAAGGGTCTGGTGACCGACCCCTTGCCCGACCTGCTCACCCGCACCGGCAGTGACGTGGTCTACGCCTGCGGGCCGATGGGCATGCTCGCCGCGGTCGCGAGGGTGGCGGCCGAGCACGGGGCGTGGAGCCAGTGCGCGGTCGAGGAGGCGATGGCCTGCGGCGTGGGCGTGTGCATGACGTGCGTGCTCCCGGTCGTGGGGGAGGACGGCGTCACCCGGATGGTGCGCTCCTGCGTGGAGGGGCCGGTCTTCCGCGGTGAGCGGGTGCGCTGGTCCGAGGTCGGCACCGTGCCGGCCGACACCATGGGTGCGCCGGTGGGAGGGCAATGATGGTCGACCTGACGACAAGGTTGCGCGACGCCACCCTGCCCAACCCGGTGATGACCGCCTCCGGCTGCGCCGCTGCGGGTCGCGAGCTCGGGCAGTTCTTCGACGTGGCCGAGCTCGGTGCGGTGGTGACCAAGTCGATCATGCTCGATCCTCGTTCTGGCCGTCCGACGCCGCGGATGGCCGAGACCCCGTCGGGGATGCTGAACTCCATCGGTCTGCAGGGTCCGGGAATCGACGGCTTCCTCGCCCGTGACCTGCCGTGGCTGGCGCAGCAGCGGGCCCGTGCGATCGTCTCGATCGCCGGCACCACCCTGGGGGAGTACGCCGAGCTCGCCCGGCGGGTCGGCAACAGCCCTTCGGTGGCCGCCGTCGAGGTCAACATCTCCTGCCCCAACGTGGAGAACCGCGGGCTGGTGTTCGCCTGCGACCCCTTCCAGGCGGCCAGGGTGATCGCGACGGTTCGCCGCTCCACGCCGCGAGGCATCCCGGTGCTGGCCAAGCTGTCGCCCGACGTGACCAGCATCGTCGACGTGGCCCGTTCGGTGGTCGAGGCGGGTGCCGACGGGCTGGTCATGATCAACACGCTGCTCGGGCTGACGATCGACCCCGACACGCTGCGGCCGCTGCTCGGCGGGGTCACCGGCGGGCTGTCGGGCCCGGCGATCCGCCCGGTGGCGGTGCGCTGCGTGTGGCAGGTGCACCAGGCGATGCCCGACGTACCCATCGTCGGTGTCGGCGGGATCCGCACCGGCTACGACGCGCTCGAGTTCATGCTCGCCGGTGCGTCGGCGGTGCAGGTGGGCACCGTGATCTTCAACGACCCCAGCGCCCCGGTCCGCATCCTGCGCGAGCTGCGGGACGAGCTCGACGCCCGCGGGTTCGAGCGGGCCGCCGACGCGGTCGGCTATGCCCACCGCAAACCCGACGAGGAGCTGCTGTGACCTTCGGTGCTCGGCTGCGCGCGGCGATGGACGCGCGAGGACCGCTGTGCGTGGGTGTCGACCCGCACCGGTCGCTGCTGCAGGCCTGGGGCCTCAGCGACGACGTCAAGGGGCTGGACCGGTTCGCGATGACCGCGGTCGACGCCCTCGCCCCGGAGGTGGCCGTGCTCAAGCCGCAGTCGGCGTTCTTCGAGCGTCACGGCTCGGCAGGGGTGGCGGTGCTGGAGCGGCTCGTCGTACGCGCTCGCGAGGCCGGCTGCCTGGTGCTGCTCGACGTCAAGCGCGGCGACATCGGCTCGACCGTGCAGGCCTACGCCGACGCCTACCTCGACCCGGCCTCACCGCTGGCCGCCGACGCGGTCACGGCCAGCCCCTACCTCGGGCTCGGCTCGCTGGACCCGCTGGTCGCCACTGCGCTGCGACACGACCGCGGGATGTTCGTGCTCGTGCTGACCTCCAACCCCGAGGGGGCGCAGGTGCAGCAGGCGCGCACCGCGGGAGGACGGACCGTCGCGGGGGAGATGCTGGCGGGGATCGCCGAGCACAACAAGGGAGCGGAGCCGCTCGGCTCGGTGGGCGCCGTGGTCGGCGCGACGATCGGGCGCAGTGACGAGAACCTCGACGTCAACGGTCCGCTGCTGGTGCCCGGCATCGGTGCCCAGGGCGGCACGGCCGACGACGTACGCCGCATCTTCCCCGGTGTGCTGCACCAGGTGCTGCCCAGCACGTCCCGCGAGGTTCTCGGCGCCGGCCCGGAGGGGTCAGCGCTCGCCGGAAAGGCGCGGGAGGTGGCGTCGCGGTTCGCCGACCTGGTCGGTTGAGCCCGCCGGGCTTGCCGGTGCGCTGGGCCCGCAACGGACCGAGCTCACGGCGCGCCGAACTCGGCGACGTACCACAGCGACGAGGTCAGCGTGGTCGCCACGACACTGGTCAGCAGCAGCGCCCCAGCCGCCGGGACCAACCAGGACGGCGTCCTCGCTACGTGCAGACCGAGCAGTTTCGTGACCAGCGCGCCGTATACCAGACACCCCGTCAGCGAGTGGATCAGCACTCGGGCGTTCTGGTCGGCGAACCCCCACGACCAGATGCAGGCGTAGGCGACCGGAAGGCTGAGCAGCACCGCCAGGGTCCCCGACGAACGGTGCACCACAGACACGAGCCGTCCGCCTCGGGTGAACATGGCGACGGCCGTGGCGAGTTGGACGAGCGCAAGGCATCCCGCGCCGGAACCGAGCCACACCATCATCGCGGTGGTGCTCTCGAACCCGAAGGTGGGCACCTGTGTGGGCGTGTGAACTGTGGCGAGCACCCCGAGGAGCATCGCAACAACAGCCCCGACGAGCAGCGACGCGACACCCCAGAGCTCGCCCGACCGGACGGTCCGCCATCCCAGAGTCGTCATCGCAGCCTCCCCGTATCGGCCGACAATGTGACGGTACTCCCGGCTCGCCAAGGTGGCCGACCCACTGCCTCCGCATCGGGAGGATCGGCCGTCTCGAGCCGAGAATGGGTCCTTGGCGGCGGGGTGATGCATGGGCAGAGGGTTTGTCCTTGGTCTGCTGAGCTCTCCGTGCGTGTGACCGGTGTCATCCCAGGAACATTTTCCTGTCGCTGACCTTCTGCAACAGGCTCCGGAGCGTCAGCCAACCGTCACCAGGACGACGGTGGCAGCGGCAGCGACGAGGCCCCCGACCTGCCACCGGCTCAGCCGTTCCCGCAGCACCGCGATCCCGAGCACGACGGGGATGACCGGGTAGAGGGACGACAGCACGACCGCAACGGCCAGGATGTCCTGCCGGGCCGCCAGCATGTACAGCGTGAGCCCGGCGGCAGCCATGACCCCGTTCGCCGCCGCGGCCCAGAGGAGTCCGGAAGGTAGCCGCGTGCGGGACTGCACCACCGCGGCCAGCGCCAGCATCGTCACCACCGACGCGACGCGGCCCCCTGCGACGGGCCACAGTCCCGCGCCTGCGCCGGCTTGCGCGAGGGCGATGTACTGCAGCGCGAAGCCGACGCTCGAGATGAGTGCGTCGGCCACCGACGCGACACCGGCGACTCGGGGCCCGCCCGCGCCGGAGACCAACGCGATGGCCGGAACGGCGACGACGACGCCGGTCCAGGTCAGTATCGACGGCCGTTCGTGCAGGAGCAGTACGCCGAGCGTCACCGGGAGCACGACCGCTCCGACCGTGCTCAGCGGGACGACGACGCTCATACTGCCGTGGATCAGGCCTCGGTAGAGGAAGAACAGCCCGATGGCTGTCCCGACGCCGGAGGCGGTCCCCCACAGCACGTCGGCCATGCCCGGGTTCGCCGTCGGCACCAGTGGGGCCACGACGAAGACCAGCAGCGCGCCACTGACTTGCACCACGACGGCGACCGACGCCGCGCTCGCTCGTCGTGCCAGCAGCCCCCCGGCGTAGTCGGCCACGCCGAAGCACGCGGCCGACCCCAACGCAAGGGTCGCACCCGTCACCAGTGGTCCCTGGCCCGCTCCGCGGCGCCGACGGGACAGGTGGCGTCGGCGACGCAGACCGAACGGTCGCACAGCCGGCACAGGAGGTCGGCATCACCGACTCGGTCGTACAGCCGGCCGAGCAGCTTCTCGAGCAGTTCGGTCAACGCACGCACCTCATTCTCGTCAAGGGCCTGCATGACGGCGGTCAACGGCCGGCTCCTCGCCGCGAGGAGCCGATGCGCGGCGCGCCGCCCTCGCCGCGTGGGGTGCACACCCACGGCTCGGCCGATGCCTGCACGGCGCTCGACCAGGTCTGCCGTCTCCAACCCCTCGACCATCCGAGCCGCGGCTGACTGGCTCAGTCCCACCCGGCGACCGAGCTCCGTGACGCTCAGCCCGGGCGCGCAGGAGAGCACCACCAGGGCCGATGCGCCGCTCCCGCCGGCGCCTCCGGCCTGCCCTGCCTCGTCGAGCACCAGGTCGGTCAGCGCCAGAGCCGCTGCCCCCAGGAGATTGGCCGTGCGGGTGTTATGCATGACTCATGCATAACACGGCCATGGGCCCGCGGCAAGAGGGCGTCGTCATAGACGCCCGGACGAGGGACTCATCGGGTTGTTCCCTGGTCCCCGCAGCTCGGGCTCGCGGCTCGGGCTCGCGCCCGACGTACCCGGGTGGTCCGAGATCTGCGCTCGTGCAGACGTCAGGAGCGCCGCCGTGTGGCCTGAACGCGCTCAGCGGTCAGGCCGAGCTGGGCCAGGCGGTCGCCGAGGCCGTCGACTTGCAGCAGGCCGAGCAGTACGTGGCGGGGCTCGACCATGTCCGCGCCGAGCCGGATGGCCTCCCCGAAGGCGGCCTTCAGGGCCTCGCGGGCGCTCTCGTCGTACGGCACGACCTCGAGGGGTGCGTCGCCCGGCGCGGGGAGGGCCGGCGCGAGCGCGTCACCCAGCCGTTCGGCACCGACCCCGAATCCGGTGAGAAGGGGCGTGTCCGCGAGCGCGAGGGCCACACGGGCTGCGGTGACGGTGGCTTCGCCTCGGGCCCGGGCTGCGTCGTGGGCGGCCAGGATGGCGTTTCGGGTCTCGACGGTGAAGCGCGCGAAGCCCTGGCCCGGGTCGAGGGGCTCGAGGTCCTCGGCGTGGCCCTTCGCCCTGAACCTCTTCTGCGCCGCCTGCTTGGAGACGCCCATG
>JALZDI010000166.1 GCA_030862655.1 Actinomycetota bacterium
GGTTGTCGCGACGGCGGCTGTCACGGTTGTCGTCTCGGTTGCCGCGGTCCTGCTGGCCGCGGTCGTCACGGTTGTCGCGGTTGTCGTCGCGTTTCGCGCGGTCCTGCTGGCCGCGGTCGTCACGGTTCTCGTCACGGTGGTCGCGGTCCTGGCGGTCGCTCCGCTCCTCGCGGGGCTCCTCGGACCTGCTCGGCACCGCGTCGCCGGACCGGTTGCGCTCGGCCTTCGAGCCGCCACCGGCGGTCTTCTCGGCGGTCTTGTCCGGGGCCTTCTCGGCGGGCTTCGGTGCGCCGCCCTGGGCAGCCTGGATGGCCTCGATCAGCTGGCCCTTGCGCATGGTGCCGGCGCCCTTGATGCCGAGTCCGCCGGCGAGCTGCTTCAGCTCGGGCAGCAGCATGGAGCTGAGCCCGCTCCCTCGGCGGCGACGCGGAGACCCCGCGGCCTGGCCTGCTGCACCGGCATCGCCGGTGGTGGGAGCGGCAGATGATGTCTCGGTCACGTGAGGTCCTTCCCACGTCGGGGCCGCGCACGTGGAGTCGCGTGCCCTGGGGATCGGCGGACCCGACTGCTGGGCCCGCGGAATGGTGCGGAAACGCGCCGGATCGGCGTCCTTCCTCTTTGGGCTCCCCGCCACCGCTCACGGTCGACGCACACATGGTGTGACCGACTGTGCGGATTCGAAAGAGCCACCGGCCCGACCGGGCGGTGTACACCGACCTTAGCACTCCACGAGACGGAGCGGGCCAACCGGTCCAACACAGAGGCCGTGCGTGTCTATTCCGCGGAGCGCGCGAGCCACTGCACCCGGGCGCCCTCGAGGTCGACCGGCGGGCTCTCCACCCGCCATCTGCCGGCGGCGTCACCGCAGTCCCGTCGGGCGCCCTCGGCGACCTCCGCCACCCGACCGCTGTCGTGCCGACGGGCGTCGCACAGGGCCATCACCGTCGGTCCGGCTCCGGAGAGCACGGCCGGGATGGCGTGCGTCCTCAGCTCGGCGAGCAGCTCGGCCGCCGGTGGCATGGCGGCCGCGCGGTACCGCTGGTGCAGCCGCTCCCGCGTCGCCTCGAGGAGCAGCTCGGGACGCTCGGTCAGCGCCGCGACCAGCAGCCCGGAACGCGCGCTGTTGAACACCGCGTCCGCGTGCGGCACCGTCGGCGGCAGCAGGCCGCGGGCAGCCTCGGTCGACATCGGCCAGTCGGGCACGCACACCACCGGGAGTACGGCGGGATGCGGCGCCAGCCGCACGCACCGGGCCCCGGACTCGGCCTCCCAGGCCAGCGTGAACCCCCCGTGCAACGCGGCGGCGACGTTGTCGGGGTGCCCCTCCAGCTCGGCCGCAAGGGCGAGCACATCGACCTCGTCGACGCCGTCCTCACCCAGAAGCGCCCGGGCCGCGACCACGCCGGCCACGATCGCCGCGGCCGACGACCCCAGCCCGCGACCGTGCGGGATGCTGTTGTGGCAGCGCACCCGCAGCCCCGGCGGCTCCGCAGCCCAGCGCCGGAAGGCCGCCAGCATCGACGCCACCACCAGGTGCGACGCGTCGCGCGGCACCGCGGCCGCCGCCTCGCCGTCGACCTCGACGGTCACGCCGTCGGACGCCACCTCGGCGGTGACCTCGTCGTACCATCCCAGCGCGAGCCCGAAGCTGTCGAAGCCCGGGCCCAGGTTTGCGCTGGTCGCGGGCACCCGGACGCGCACGGCCGTCGGGGACAACGCTCAGACCAGCCCGGCGGCCTGCGCAGCCGCCCGGACGTCGGGGTCGACGACGGTGTCGACGATGTGGTCGAACGACGACAGCGCGGTGTCGATGTCCTTCAGCCCATGCCCGGTCACTGTGACGACAATGCGCTGGCCACGGTCGAGGTGCCCCTGCTCGCGCGCAGCCAGCAGACCGGCCACCCCGGCGGCCGAGGCGGGCTCGACGAACACGCCGTCGCCGGCCGCGAGGTCGCGCTGAGCGGCGAGGATGGCCTGGTCGGTGACCGCGTCGACGCGTCCGGCGGACTCGTCGCGGGCCTGCTCGGCCAGACGCCACGAGGCGGGGTTGCCCACCCGGATCGCGGTGGCCACCGTATCGGGGTCGCGCACCACCTCACCGCGAACGATCGGCGCGGCCCCGGCGGCCTGGAAGCCCCACATCCGCGGGCGCGTGGCGGCCAGACCCGCGTCGGCGTACTCGACGTAGCCACGCCAGTAGGCGGTGATGTTGCCGGCGTTGCCGACCGGCAGCACGTGCACGTCCGGCGCGTCCCCCAGGAAGTCCACGACCTCGAACGCAGCGGTCTTCTGACCCTCGAGCCGCATCGGGTTGACCGAGTTGACCAGCGAGACGGAGAAGTCGTCGGCCAGCCCGCGGGCGACCTGCAGGCACTCGTCGAAGCCGCCGCGGACCTGCACGACGACCGCGCCGTGCAGCACGGCCTGCGCCATCTTGCCCGCGGCGATGCGGCCGGCCGGCACCAGCACGACCGACGTCAGCCGGGCACGCGCGGCGTAGGCGGTCATCGACGCCGAGGTGTTGCCGGTCGATGCGCACACGACCGCCTTCGCGCCCTCGGCAACCGCCGCCGAGATCGCCACCGTCATCCCACGGTCCTTGAACGAGCCGGTCGGGTTGTCACCCTCCACCTTCAGCCAGACCTCGCAGCCGGTCACGTCGGACAGCCAGCCGGAGGCGACCAGCGGCGTACCGCCCTCGCGCAGCGTCACCACCGGCGCGGCCGGGTCCAGCGGCAGCCGGTCGCGGTACTCCTCGACCACACCGCGCCACTGGTGCGCGCCGGTGCTCACTCCTGCACCCCCTCCACGCGCATCACCGAGGTCACGTCGAGGACCATGTCGAGCTCGCGCAGCCGCTGCACGGTGTCACCGAGCGCGGCGTCGGTGGCCGTGTGGCTGACGATGACCAGCTGGGCGTCCTGGTCGCGGCCCTCCTGCCGCACGGTCTGGATGGAGACGCCGTGCTCGGCGAACTCGTGCGCGACGGTGGCCAGCACGCCCGCGCGGTCGTCCACGTCCAACGCCACGTGGTAGCGCGTGCGGGTGCGTCCCATCGGCAGCACCTCGCGCTGGGTGTAGGCCGACTCCCCCGCGCCGCGCACGTCCTGCAGCCGGTTGCGGGCCACGGTGACCAGGTCGCCGAGCACGGCGCTCGCGGTGGGCGCACCTCCCGCGCCCGGGCCGTAGAACATCAGCTGTCCGGCCGCCTCGCTCTCCACGAAGACCGCGTTGAAGGCCTCGCGGACGCTGGCCAGCGGGTGGGTCCGGGGGATCATCGCCGGGTGCACGCGCGCCGACACAGCCTCCCCCTGGGGCCCCTGCACCAGGTCGCAGATCGCCAGCAGCTTGACCACGCAGCCCATCTCGCGGGCCGAGGCCACGTCGGAGGCGGTCACCTCGGTGATGCCCTCGCGGTGCACGTCGGCAGCGGTGACCCGGGTGTGGAAGGCCAGGCTGGCCAGGATCGCCGCCTTGGCCGCGGCGTCGAAGCCCTCCACGTCGGCGGTCGGGTCGGCCTCGGCGTAGCCGAGCTGCTGGGCCTCCTCCAGCGCCTCGGCGAAGCCGGCGCCGTGGGTATCCATCCGGTCGAGCACGAAGTTGGTGGTGCCGTTGACGATGCCGAGCACGCGGGTGACCCGGTCGCCGGCCAGCGACTCGCGCAGCGGCCGCAGGATCGGGATCGCGCCGGCCACCGAGGCCTCGAAGAACAGGTCGCGGCCGGCCTTCTCCGCCGCGGCGAAGAGGGTGGCGCCGTCCTCGGCCAGCAGCGCCTTGTTGGCGGTGACCACCGAGGCGCCGTGCTCGAGCGCGGCGAGGATCAGCGAACGGGCCGGCTCGATTCCGCCCACCAGCTCCACCACCACGTCCACGTCGTCACGGCTGACCAGCGCGTGCGCGTCGGTGGTGAACAGCGAGGGGTCCACCGGTACGTCGCGGTGGCGGCGCTCCCGGCGCACGGCGATGCCGACCAGCTCCACCGACGCCCCGACCCGGGCGGCCAGGTCGTCGGCCTGCTCGACCAGGATCCGGGCCACCTCGCTGCCGACGACTCCGCAGCCGAGCAGGGCGACCCGCAGGGTGCGCGTGCTCATCGGGCCACCGTAGCCGGGGCGTCCGTGATCCAAGACGCCCGTCTCACGTGACGTCCAGACGCAGCAGGTCGTCCTCGGTCTCCCGACGCACGACGAGCCGGGCCACGCCGTCGCGGACCGCGACCACGCCGGGGCGGGGCAGGTGGTTGTAGTTGCTCGCCATCGACCGGCAGTACGCCCCGGTGCCGGGCACCGCGACCAGGTCGCCGACGGTCACGTCGGCACCGACGAACTCGTCCTTGACCACGATGTCGCCGGCCTCGCAGTGCTTGCCGACCAGCCGGGACAGGATCGGCGGTCCCGCTGACGCGCGCGAGACCAGGATGCAGGCGTAGTCGGCGTCGTACAGCGCGGTGCGGATGTTGTCGCTCATGCCGCCGTCGACGGAGATGTAGCGGCGGGTGGCGCCGGCGTCGAGCGCGACGTCCTTGACCGTGCCGACCTCGTACAGCGTGCACATCGCGGGCCCGACGATCGCGCGCCCGGGCTCGATGGACAGCCTGGGCTCGGCGACGGCGCGGGCCCGGCACTCGTGCTCGATGATCGCGCGCAGCCCGGAGGCCAGCTCGGCCGGGGCCTGCGGGTCGTCCTGGTCGGTGTAGGCGATGCCGAAGCCGCCGCCGAGGCCGAGCTCGGGCAGCTCGACGCCGATGTCGGTGACGATGCGGGCGTGCAGTGCCAGCACCCGCCGGGCCGCCACCTCGAACCCGGAGGTGTCGAAGATCTGTGACCCGATGTGCGAGTGCAGGCCGAGCAGCCGCAGCCGGTCACAGGCCAGCACCTGCCGCACCGCCGCGAACGCCTCGCCCTCGCCGATGGAGAAGCCGAACTTCTGGTCCTCGTGCGCGGTGGCGATGTACTCGTGGGTGTGCGCCTCCACGCCGGCGGTCACCCGCACCAGCACGTCGACGGAGACGCCGAGGTCCTCGGTGAGGGTCACCAGCCGGTCGATCTCGAAGAACGAGTCGATGATGATCCGGCCGACCCCGGCCCGCAGCGCCCGGGACAGCTCGTCCTCGCTCTTGTTGTTGCCG
>JALZDI010000167.1 GCA_030862655.1 Actinomycetota bacterium
CCTCCGTACCGGCCGCGGAGCGGTCAGCCGCGGTCGAGGATATCCGAGTAGGCGGCCGCCAGCCGCTCCGGGTCGTGCCGCGCAGTGCCGTCGCCGAGGGCGACGTCGGCGACCACCAGGTCTGCTCCGAGCCGCTTCGCCGCGTCGCGCAGCGCAGCCTGGTGGTGATGGTCGGGCACGGTGCCGGCGTCGGCGAGCACCACGTCGAGCCGCAGCCGCGGTGCGTGCGCGGCCAGCACGTCGAGGTGGGCGTCGGGGGTGAGGCCCGCGGTCTCCCCCGGCTGAGCGGCCAGGTTCATGGTCACCACCCGCACCGCGTCGGTGTCGCACAGCGCGTCGGCGAGGCCCGGCACCAGCAGGTGCGGGATCACGCTGGTGAACCACGACCCGGGCCCGAGCACGACGTGCGTCGCCGCCTTCACCGCGGCCACAGCCTCCGTGCACGCCGGCGGGTCCGACGGGTCGAGCGCCACGTCGACGACCCGGCCCGGCGTGGTGGCCACGTCGTACTGCCCGCGCACGACGTCGACACCCTCGGGGTCGTCGGCACGCAGGCCGGCCACCCGGGCGGCGATGTCCAGCGACACCGAGGTCATCGGCAGCACCCGGCCGTGCGCGCCCAGCAGCCGGGCCACCCAGTCCAGGCCGGCGACATGCTCGCCGAGCAGCTCCCACAGAGCGACGATGAGCAGGTTGCCGACCGCGTGGTTGTGCAGGTCGCCGGAGCTGGCGAACCGGTGCTGCAGCACCTCGGCCCAGGTGCTGCCCCACTCGTCCTCGCCGCACAGCGCCGCCAGGGCCTGCCGCAGGTCGCCGGGTGGGAGCACGCCGAACTCGCGGCGCAGCCGTCCCGACGAGCCGCCGTCGTCGGCCACCGTCACCACCGCGGTGAGGTCGTCGACCACCCGGCGCAGCGCCGACAGCGAGGCGGCCAGGCCGTGGCCGCCGCCGAGGGCGACGACCCGGTGGTCGGCGCTCATTCGCGCCCCAGGTCGCGGTGGCTCACCAGCGTGGGGATGTCGTTGGCCCGCAGCCGCTCGGCCAGCGCCTCGGCCATCGCGACGCTGCGGTGTTTGCCGCCGGTGCACCCCACGGCCACGGTGATGTAGCGCTTGCCCTCGCGCAGGTAGCCCTCGGACAGGGTCTTGAGCAGCTCCTCGTAGCGATCCAGGAACGGCTTGGCGTCGGGATGCTCGATGACGTAGTCGCGGACCGGCGCCTCGAGGCCCGTGTGCGGGCGAAGCTCGGGCACCCAGTGCGGGTTGGGCAGGAACCGCATGTCGACGACGAGGTCGGCGTCGACCGGGATGCCGTACTTGAAGCCGAACGACACCACGGTGGCGCGCACCGCCACCTCGCCCTCCTGCGAGTAGGCATTGAGCACCTTCGCGGCCAGCTGGTGCACGTTGAGGCTGGAGGTGTCGATGACCAGGTCGGCGTCGGCCCGCAGGTCGCGCAGCATCTCCCGCTCGCGGGTGATGCCGTCGAGCAGCCGCCCCGCCCCCTGCAGGGGATGCGGACGTCGTGCGGCCTCCTGCCGGCGGACGAGCACCTCGTCGTTGGCCTCGAGGAACAGCACCGAGGGCCGGACCCCGGCGTCGAGCATCTCGGCGAGGGCGCCCCGCAGCTCGGCGAAGAACCAGCGGGAGCGCACGTCGACGACCACCGCGATCCGCGACTCCCCGCCGGCCTCCTCCCCGACCAGCTTCACCACCTGCGCGAGCAGCTGCGGTGGCAGGTTGTCGACCACGAAGTAGCCGAGGTCCTCCAGCACCTTCGCCGCTGTGCTGCGGCCGGCGCCGGTCATCCCGGTCACCACGACGAGCTCGACGTGCGGGTCAGGCATCGTGCTCCTTCCGGGCGGGGGCTGCGTCTGCCTCGTCGATGATCTCACCCGTCGCCGTGTTGACCGAGGGCTGCGCGGCCCGTGCCGCGGTCGGGGCCGTCAGCGCGTCGGCCACCGACTGGGCGGTGTGCCGCCCGATGCCGGGCACCTGGGCGATCTCGTCGACCGAGGCGGCGCGCAGCCTCTTCAGCGAGCCGAAGTGTCGCAGCAGCGCCTTGCGGCGCACCGAGCCCAGGCCCGGCACCTCGTCCAGCGCGCTCTGCGTCATCGTCTTCGACCGCCGCTGCCGGTGGTGGGCGATCGCGAACCGGTGCGCCTCGTCACGGACCCGCTGCAGGAGGTACAGCCCCTCGCTGGTGCGCGGCAGCACCACCGGGTCCTCCCGGCTCGGCAGCCAGACCTCCTCCAGCCGCTTGGCGAGCCCGCACACGCGCACGTCGTCGACACCCAGCTCGTCCAGCGCGCGCTGCGCGGCCGCCACCTGCGGCGGGCCGCCGTCGACGACGACCAGGGCCGGGGCGTAGGCGAACCGGCGGGGCCGGCCGGTGTCGGGGTCGATCAGCGCGGGGGTGTCGTCGCCGTCGCCGCCGATCTCCAGGTCGGCGCTGTCCGAGCGCTCCTCGAGGTAGCGGCGGAACCGTCGGGTGACCACCTCGTGCATGGCGGCCACGTCGTTCTGCCCGGACACGCCGCGGACCACGAACCGGCGGTAGTCGCCCTTGCGCGGCAGTCCGTCCTCGAACACCACCATCGAGGCCACGACCTGGGTGCCCTGCAGGTTGGACACGTCGAAGCACTCGATCCGCAGCGGCGCCTCCGGCAGCTCCAGGGTGCGCTGCAGCTCCTCCAGGGCGCGGTTGCGTGTGGTCAGGTCGCTGGCCCGTTTGGTCTTGTGCAGCCCCAAGGCCTGGGTGGCGTTGCGTCCGACGGTCTCCAGCAGCGACCGCTTGTCGCCGCGCTGCGGGACCCGGACCGACACCTTGCTGCCGCGCAGCTGCGTCAGCCACTGGGACAGCGCCTCGACGTCGTCGGGGAGCGCCGGCACGAGTACCTCGCGGGGGATGGCGTCGGCGAGCTCACCGTCGTAAAGCTGGAGCAGGAACCGCTCGACGAGACCGGCGGTCTCGGCGTCGTCGACCTTGTCGGCCACCCAGCCGCGCTGGCCGCGGATCCGCCCGCCGCGCACGTAGAAGATCTGCACCGCCACCTCGAGCGGGTCCTCTGCCAGGGCGACCACGTCGGCGTCGGTGTCGTCGCCGAGCACGACGGCGTTCTTCGACATCGCCCGCTCCAGGGCGGCGATGTCGTCGCGCAGCCGGGCGGCGCGCTCGAACTCGAGGTCGGCGGAGGACGCCTTCATCTCCCTCTCGAGCCGCTTGAGGTAGACGTTGGTCTGCCCGGCCATGAACGCGACGAAGTCGTCGACGATCGCACGGTGCTCCTCAGGGCTGACCCGGCCGACGCAGGGGGCGGCGCACTTGCCGATGTAGCCCAGCAGGCACGGCCGGCCGATCTGCGCGGAGCGCTTGAACACGCCGTTGGAGCACGAGCGCATCGGGAACACCCGCAGCAGCAGGTCGACGGTCTCGCGGATCGCCCATGCGTGCGAGTAGGGCCCGAAGTAGCGCACGCCCCGGCGCTTGGGGCCACGCCCGACCATCACCCTCGGGAACTCGTCGTTCACCGTGACCGCGAGCCAGGGGTAGGACTTGTCGTCGCGGTACTTCACGTTGTAGCGCGGGTCGTACTCCTTGATCCAGGAGTACTCCAGCTGCAGCGCCTCGACCTCGTTGTCGACCACGGTCCACTCGACCGACGCCGCGCTGTTGACCATCGTCTGGGTGCGCGGATGCAGGTTGACGACGTCCTGGAAGTACGACGACAGCCGGGCCCGGAGGCCCTTCGCCTTGCCGACGTAGATCACCCGGCCGTCGGCGTCGCGGAAGCGGTAGACCCCCGGCCCCTCGGGAATCGAGCCCGGCGCGGGCCGATAGGTCGCGGGATCAGGCACGCGCCCAGCCTAGGCACCCGCGCCCACGGCACCGGCCGGCGGTCAGGCCAGCGTGATGTCGCCGCCGTCGACCTCGACCTGCATCTTCGGCAGCCCCCTGGTGGCCGGGCCGGTGACCACGCTGCCGTCCTCGATCTTGTACTTGCTGCCGTGGCAGTCGCAGTTGATGGTGCCGTCGGACACCGACGCCACCGGGCAGCCCTGGTGCTGGCAGATCGAGGAGAACGCCTTGAACTCGCCCTTGCTGGGCTGGGTGACGACGACCTGCTGCTCGGTGTAGATCTTGCCGCCGCCGACCGGCACCTCGGAGGCCGGCCCGAGCTCCTTGCCGGCGGCAGCACCGCCGGCCGCTGACCCCCCCGAGGCTCCAGATCCGTCGGCGCCCCCGCCGCACCCGGCGAGCAGCGACCCGGACGCGCCGAACGCGCCGGTCACCGCGACACCGCGCAGCACGGTACGGCGGTCGACCGCGGCCTGTGCGCGCTCTTGGGCAGTGGGTGAGTCGGGCATCTCGGGCCTCCCGAGGTCGGTGTTGCGCGGACATGACGCGGCCCCGCCGGCCACGGCTGCCACCCGCAACTCTGCGTGTGGCACGTCAACGGTACGTAACAGCGCGCTTCTTGGATTGCGGCTGGCGCCTCTTCGCGGCCGTGCTCTTGCGCCGGCGCTGCGCCTTGGCAGGCTTGGCGGGCTCCACCGCATGCTGGTCGAGCACCGGCTTGAGGTACACGCCGGTGTGGCTGTCCTCGTCGGCCGCGACGTCCTCGGGGGTGCCCTCGGCCACCACCAGGCCGCCGCCGCTGCCGCCCTCGGGACCGAGGTCGACCAGCCAGTCGGCGGTCTTGACCACGTCGAGGTTGTGCTCGATGACGATCACGGTGTTGCCCGCGTCGACCAGCCGGCCCAGCACACCGAGCAGCTTGCGGATGTCCTCGAAGTGCAGACCGGTGGTGGGCTCGTCGAGGACGTAGACGGTGCGGCCGGTGGAGCGCTTCTGCAGCTCCGACGCGAGCTTGACCCGCTGCGCCTCGCCGCCGGACAGCGTCGGCGCGGGTTGGCCGAGCCGGACGTAGCCGAGCCCCACGTCGACCAGCGTGCGCAGGTGCCGGGCGATCGCCGGGATCGCCTCGAAGAACTCCACCGCCTCCTCGATCGGCATGTCGAGGACCTCGGCGATGGTCTTGCCCTTGTAGTGCACCTCGAGCGTCTCGCGGTTGTAGCGGGCCCCGTGACAGACCTCGCAGGGCACGTAGACGT
>JALZDI010000168.1 GCA_030862655.1 Actinomycetota bacterium
CCGCCGAGGTCGCGGTGGAAGCTCCAGCGCGCGTGCGCCGGGTCGAGGTCGGCGCGGTTGACGAAGTCGTCGACGAGCGAGCCGGCGTCGCCGTTGCGCCCCGCCCGCCGTACCTCCGCCCAGAGGGGGTCGGCGGCGCGCTCGGCGGGGCTGAGGTTGCCCAGGTGCTGGTAGACCCAGTACGAGCCGAGACCGCCGACCACCCGCTCGCGCCACCACGTCACCCGGTTGATCTGCTCGCGCCAGGTGCGGGAGGTGTTCCAGTCGTCGCGGATGTCGTGGTCGTCGAAGATCATCGCCGACGGCAGCGTCGACAGCAGCCAGCGGTTGGCGGGATCGCCCCAGGCCAGCTGGTAGAGGTGGGCGTACTCCTCGTAGTCCTTCAGCTCCTGGTACGGCGGCTGGTCGATGTCGCGGCGCGCGGCGATGAACACCTGCATCTGCTCCGACGTCTCGTCGGCGTAGACCTGGTCGCCGAGGAAGAGCACCAGGTCGGGCCACTCCGACTCCTCCATCCGCGGCAGCCGCAGCGCGTAGGCACGCAGCACGTCGAGCCCGTGGGTGCGGTTGTGCTCCCGGTCGTGCGGCACGCTGGTGCGGCACGAGCCGAACAGCAGCCGCTGCCGTCGGGTGGGCCCCAGGGTGCGGATGCGGCTCGGCGGGTAGGTCGAGCGGGGCGCCGGCCACACCACGCGGCCGTCGACGCGCACGTCGTACGCGGTCGAGGTCGCCGGCGCCAGGCCCTCGACCTGGACCAGCGCGTAGTGGTGCCCGTGCACGGTGAAGGTGTGGTCGTCGAACGAGCGGCCGCCGGCGACCACGCTCACGACGCCGCGGCGGGCCACCTCCACCCAGACCGCCGCGGTGGTCTCGTCGACGTACCTCAGCAGCGGTCCGAGCACCAGCGCATCGTCGGTCATGCCGTAGTTCTACCGCTCCCCCGGCGCATCCGCCCGCCCCGGGGCAAAAGCGCGGTCTCGCTTCCGCCTCTGCGCGAAGACGCGGTCTCGCCGCCGCCTCCCCGGGCGGAAACGCGGTGTAACCGCCTGTTCTCCCCCGTTCCCGCCGCAAATTCGCGGCGGGAACGGGGCACATGCGGCGGGGACCTCGCCAAAACAAGTTGCATGGCGCACGCATATGCCGCATGCTTGCTGCATGCATCCAATGGCGCCGACGACACCGCCCGACTCCCCCGAGGAGGCGGTGCTGCTCATGGCCATGCAGATCGGCAAGCGCCTGCGGCAGCGCCAGCCCGGGGACGAGGTGGACCCGGCGACCGTCCCGGTGCTGCACGTGCTCCGCTGCACCGGCGGCATCCGCCTGTCCGACCTGGCCCAGCGGATGCAGCTGGACGCCTCGACGGTCAGCCGGCACGCCCGCCAGCTCGAGGAGCGCGGCCTGGTCTCCCGCACCGGCGACCCCGACGACCGCCGCGCCTCGCGGGTCGAGATCACCGAGCTCGGCACCTTGGCCCTGGCCAGGTCGTTCGAGCAGCGCAAGAAGCTCATCGGCCAGGCCATGGCCGGCTGGTCCGCGCAGGACCTGCGCGTGCTGCAGCGGCTCGCCTCCCGGTTCGTCGACGACCTCAACGCCGGCGACGCCGATGGCTGAGCGCGCGAGCGGGTCGCTCGCGGCGGCGCAGGTCGAGGACCCCGGCTACCTGAGCCACCGGCAGATCCTCACCGTGCTCGGCGGGCTGATGTGCGGCATGTTCCTGGCCGCGCTCGACCAGAGCGTCCTGGGTACGGCGCTGCCGCGCATCACCAGCGAGCTCGGCGGCCTCGACAAGCTGTCGTGGGTGGTCACGGCGTACCTGCTGACCTCCACAGCGGCCACGCCGCTGTGGGGCAAGATCTCCGACCTGTACGGGCGACGGATCATCTTCCAGGCCGCGATCACGATCTTCGTGCTGGCCTCGATGCTGTCCGGGCTGGCGCAGAGCATCGAGCAGCTGATCGCGTTCCGCGCGGTCCAGGGGCTCGGCGGCGGCGGGCTGTTCGCGCTGGCGCTGGCGGTGATCGGCGACGTCATCCCCCCGCGCGAGCGCGGGCGCTACCAGGGCTACTTCGGCGTGGTGTTCGGCAGCAGCAGCGTGCTCGGGCCGGTACTCGGCGGCTGGTTCACCGAGGGTCCCGGGTGGCGGTGGATCTTCTTCATCAACGTGCCGATCGGCATCGCCGCCCTTATCGTCACGTCGATGGCATTGAAGATGCCCGTCGTACGCCGTGACCACAAGATCGACTACCTCGGCGCGTCGATCGTGGTCGCGGCGGTGACCTCGCTGCTGCTCTACACCGCCTGGGCCGGTCCCGACCACGGCTGGGGGTCCACGCTCGGGCTGTCCCTGATCGCCGCCGGGGTGCTGCTGACGGGGCTGTTCGTGGTCGTGGAGTCGAAGGTCAGCGAGCCGATCATCCCGCTGGAGCTCTTCCGCGACAGCGTGTTCTCGCTGAGCGTGACGTACACGTTCATCACCGGCTTCGCGATGTTCGGGGCGATGATCTTCATCCCGATGTACCTCCAGGTCGTCGACGGGATGAGCCCGACCGCCTCCGGGCTGGCGATGCTGCCGATGGTGGTCGGCATCTTCTCCACGTCGATCTCCGCCGGCCAGGCGATGACACGCACCGGGCGCTACAAGATCTTCCCGATCATGGCCGCGGTGATCATCGTCGTCGCACTGCTGATGCTGGCCTCGCTGGACGTCGACTCGCCCTACTGGCAGGCTGCCGTCGCGATGTACGTCATGGGCGCCGGCCTCGGGCTGCAGATGCAGATCCTGGTCACGGTCGTGCAGAACGCGGTCGACCGCCGGCACATGGGGGCGGCCACCAGCTCGGTGACGTTCTTCCGGCAGATGGGCGGCTCGTTCGGTACGGCGGTATTCGGCGCGATCATCACCTCGCAGGTGGCGGCGCACCTGGCCGACCTGCTGCCGTCGCTTCCGCCGGGCGGGGCGCCGAACACCACCGACGTCGAGGCGATCCGCGCGCTGCCGCCGGAGGTGCAGGAGCCGGTGATCCACGCGTTCTCGCTGTCGATGCACGACGCGTTCCTGTCCGCCGTACCGGTCGTGCTGCTGGCGCTGGTGGTGGCCACGCTGATCAAGGAGCGGCCGCTGACCACCCGGCAGAGCGCTGCGGAGCAGGCCGAGGCCACGGCCGCCGCCCATCACTGAAACCCCCTTCCCGCCGAGACTGCGCGAGTGCCCCACCTCGAGGTGTTCAGCGCACGCAGCCGACCGTGCCGGACCCCGGCGCGGTCACCCGAGCCTCGACTCCTCCTCGACCCGCTCCGGCGCCGACGCGGAGGTGGCGTCGCACACCGGCCCGGCCAGACGCCGCACCACTGCGTTGAGCGAGGCGATGATCGGTACGGCGACCAGGGCACCCACCACGCCGGCCACCAGCACCCCGGTGGCCACCGCGAGGATCACCGCCAGCGGGTGCACACTCACCGCCCGGCCGAGCAGGAACGGCTGCAGGATGTGCGACTCCAGCTGCTGCACGAGCAGCACCGCGCCGAGCATCAGCAGCGCGGCCACCGGCCCGTGCGCCACCAGCGCCACGATCACCGCGACGAACCCGGACACCATCGCCCCGACGATCGGCACGAACGACCCGAGGAACACGAGTACGCCGATCGGCACCGCCAGCGGCACGTCGAGCAGCAGCGCGGCGACCATGATCCCGAGCGCGTCCACGAACGCGACGACCACGGTCGCCCGCACGAACGCGGTCAACGTGGCCCACGCGGCCCGGCCCGAGGCGTCGACGCGGCTGCGCGCAGACCGCGGGAACAGCCCGACCAGGAACGACCAGATGCGCTCGCCGTCGTAGAGGAAGAAGAACAGCGCGAACAGCGCGATGAAGAAGCCCGCGACGATGTGCCCGAGCGCGGTGCCGAGGCTGGTGGCGCTGGCCACGATCTGCTCGTTGCTGGAGGTCACCGCCTCCTGCGCCTGCTGCAGCAGCGACGACAGCTGCTGGTCGGACAGGCTCAGCGGCCCCGTGCGCAGCCACGCCTCGATCTGCTGCAGGCCGCGCACCACCTGTTCGGACAGGTCGGAGAAGCCGGTGACGATCTGCTGGCCCACCAGGGTCAGCAGCGCGCCCAGGAACACCAGCCCGCCGACGAGCACGATGCCCGTCGCCGGACCGCGGCCCAGCTTGCCGCGGTGCAGCCGGTTGACCACGGCGGTCAGCAGCGCCGTGACCAACAGCGCGACCACGACCGGGATGACGACCACCCGCAGGTAGCTCACCAGCCAGCCGAGGACCGCGGTCGCGAGCACGATCGACAGGAACCGCCAGGCCCAAGCGGCCGCGCTCTCGACACCCCGCGGGATCGACGAGCTCATCGAGGCGCTCCCTCCACTAGACGGTGCAGCAGGCCCCGGGCGGCCTGCGGGTGGGGCCCGGCCAGCAGCCCGGCGGCGGCCAGCACGTAGTCGCGGTCCACGGTCACCCGTGGCGTGCCCGGCAACAGCCACCCTCCCTCGATGCCGTGCCCACAGCTGCCACCCAGCACACGTACGGCGAACTCCGGCCCGTGGTGCCGCAGCACTCCCCCGGACCCGACCAGCACGTCGACCTCGCGCAGGTCCTTGCCGGTGCGCTCGACCAGCCGTCCCTCCGGCCCGAACCGCACCTGCTGCCGGCCGGCGTGGCGGCGCAGCGCGACGCCGACCGCGACCGCGGCGAGGCGCTCGTCGTGCGCGCGCTCGGCGTCGGAGTCGGGGAGGTACGACGGGTCGTCGCGCCGCCGCAGCGCCGCCCGCGCGAGCCCGTCGTACTCGGGCAGCGCGACGAGCCCGGACTCACGACCGGCCGCGACCGTGTCGACCGCACTCCACCGCATGCCGAGGTCGCCCTCGACGGTGCGGCTGACCGGCATCGGCGCGACCACCTGCCGTGCCAGCGCGGCGTCCTCGGGGTCGAGCTCGACGACCGAGTGCACGTCGGTGGTGGCGCCACCCGCGTCGACGACCACCACGTCCCCGGCCTGCTCGGCGAGCAGCTCGACGGCGGTGAGCACGACGTCGGGCGTGGCGCCGCGCACCATCGCGGTGAACTCGTCGCGAAGCGACAGGTGCTTGCCGCCGA
>JALZDI010000169.1 GCA_030862655.1 Actinomycetota bacterium
GGTGGAGACCGAGCCCGGCCTCGACATCGACATCGACGACCTGGGCGCGGTCTACCTCGGCGGCCGGTCGCTGAGCCGGCTCGCCGCCGCGGGCCGGGTGCACGGGCGCGACCCCGAGATGCTCGCCAAGGCCTCGCTGGCGTTCGCCTGGGACCCGGCCCCCTGGTGCCAGGAGATCTTCTGACCTACTGCTCCGCGGGCTGGTCCTCCGACGCCTCCTCGGCCTCGTCGGCCTCGTCGGCCGGGTCGCCGTAGCTGCCGTCGGGCTGCAGGTTCTTCAGGTCCAGCACGTTGCCGCTGCCGTCCTTGACCTCGGCGCCCTCGACCACGACGGCCAGTGCCTTGCCCCGGATGACCTCCTGCACCAGCAGCGGCAGCTGCCCGGCCTGCATCACCTGCTGGGCGAACTGCTCGGGCTGCATGCCCGACTGCTGGGCGCGCCGCACGAGGTGCTGGGTGAGCTCGTTCTCCTCGACGCCGAGCTCCTCCTTCTTGGCGATCTCGTCGAGCACGAACTGCGCGGCCAGCGCGTCCCGGGCCCGCTTCTCCACCTCGGCGGCGAACTCGTCCTCGGTCTGCCCCTCGGAGTCGAGGTACTGCTGCTCGTTCATCCCGGCGTACGCCAGCTGCTCACGGATCTGCTCACGACGCTGCGCGATCTCGTCGGTGACCACGCGCTCCGGCAGCGGCACCTCGACCCGCTCGAGCAGCTCCTCGAGTACGGCGTCGCGCGCCGCCGAGGCCTGCTCGAGCCGCTTGCCGCGCACCAGCCGGGTGCGCAGGTCGTCGGTGAGCTCCTCGACGGTGTCGAACTCGGACGCGGTCTGGGCGAACTCCTCGTCGACCTCGGGCAGCTCCTGCTCCTTCACGGCGCCGATCTTGACCTCGACCTCGACGTCCTGGCCGGCGAGTGCGCCGCCCACCAGCGTGCTGGAGAAGGACGCGGACTCCCCGGCCTTGCGGCCGCGCAGCGCCTCGTCGAGCCCGTCGAGCATGTTGCCCTTGCCGACCTGGTAGCTCAGCCCGGTGGCCTGGGCGTCCTCGATCGCCTCGCCGTCCTTGCTCGCGGACAGGTCGATGGTGACGAAGTCGTCGTCACGTGCCTCGCGGTCGACGTCGACCAGGGTGCCGAACCGCTCCCGCAGGCCCTGCAGCTGCTCGTCGACGTCGGCGTCGGTCACCTCGACGTCGTCGACCTCGACCTGCACGCCGTGGTAGTCGGGAAGGTCGATGTCGGGACGCACGTCGAGCTCGGCGGTGAAAGTGAGCTTCTGGTGGTCCTCGAACTCGGTCACGTCGATCTCGGGCTGGCCGAGCGGCATCACCTCGTTGTCCTCCAGCGCCTTCCGGTACAGCTCGGGGAGCGCATCGTTGACCGCCTCGTCGAGCACCGCGCCGCGGCCGACCCGCTGGTCGATGATCTGCGGGGGCACCTTGCCCTTGCGGAACCCGGGGATGGAGATCTGGCCGGCGATCTTCTTGTACGCCGCGTCGAGGCTCGGCTTGAGCTCCTCGAAGGGCACCTCGACGGTCAGCCGGACGCTCGTCGGGCTCAGTTTCTCGACGCCGCTCTGCACGGTGATGATGACTCCTCGGTCTGGTGGTCGGGTTCGCCGGCACGTCCGGATCGCCCGCGGTGGTCGGGGCGACAGGACTCGAACCTGCGATCTCCTGCTCCCAAAGCAGGCGCGCTAGCCACTACGCTACGCCCCGCGGCGTGCCGCCCGGGTGGGGCGCCGCCGACGCGACCCCTGACCGGACATGGCATCATATCCGCGGCCGATGCACCAGCGGCATCGCCTGCGGGTGTAGCTCAATGGTAGAGCCCCAGCCTTCCAAGCTGGCCACGCGGGTTCGATTCCCGTCACCCGCTCCGAACGTGACCGACGTCATCGTCCCCCGGCTCCGGATGGCCCGAAAGGGCTATTCCGGCACACCGTCGGCAGCGGGCAGGGTGGAGGCCGTCCGACCGCGACGGTCACCGCCTCGCCTGTGACCCGCACCGAGCATCCCGTCGAACCGCGAGAGTTCACCTCCGCGTCACATGACCGTGACGCGGGCGACGCATGTGCTGCCTAGCCTCGTGGTCGGCGACGAGGGAGGTAGGCAGGATGGGCGCACGGATCTGGGGTAGGGGTCTCCAGGGGCTGCGAGGGCTCCGGGGACTGGCGAGCCTGACCAGCCAGCAGGTCGCCCGCAGCAACGCGGCCAACGCGGCGGCGGTGCTGATGGAGCAGCGCCGCGAGCGGGAGCTGGTCGACGCCTACCTCGAGCAGCTGGTGGAGCCGCAGGCACGCGCAGGCATCCGCGCCTGACCGCCGGACGCAGAGGTCAGCCCATCACCTGCCGGTGCAGCAGCACCAGCGCCCGGTCGTCGTTCTGGGAGGCGGTCCGGTCCACCAGGCGGCTCGCGCCGCGGTCGAAGCCGCGGGTCGCCAACCGCTCCGCCTCCCCCAGAAGCTTGTCGATGCCGAGCGAGATGTCGCGCTGCGGGGTCTCGACGAGGCCGTCGGTGTAGAGCAGCAGCGCGTCGCCGCGCAGCACCCGTCCCCGCCCGACGCTGAACTCGGCGTGCGGGATCAGGCCCAGCACCGGGCCCTCGGTGGCCTGCACGACCCACCGCCCCGACCCGGCGTGCAGCTGGGCGGCGGGCGGGTGGCCGGCGGTGCGCACCTCGAACTCGCCGGTGCGCAGGTCGAGCTTGAGGTAGACGGCGGTGGCGAACCCCTCGCCCCACTCCTGACGCAGCAGGTAGGCGTTGGCTGCGGGGAGGAACTCCGCCGGAGGCACCGACCCGATGAGGCCGCCGAAGGCACCCGACAGCAGCAGCGCGCGGGTGCCGGCGCCCAGGCCCTTGCCGGAGACGTCGACCACGGCCACCTCGAGTCGGTTCCCGTCCGGGGACTTGGCGGCGACCAGGAAGTCGCCGGCGAACGACGCTCCGCCGGCCGAGCGCATCACCGCCTCGGCGTACCAGGCCCTGGGCAGGTCCGGCAGCTCGCCCTGGCTGCGCAGCCGGTCGCGCAGGTCGATCAGCATGGTCTCGCCGCGGGTGCCGGCCACGCCCAGGAGGGTCCGCGAGCGGGCGTTCCACAGCATGATCACCGCCGCCAGCACGACCACGCTCATCGCCCCGACGCGCAGCACGAGCTGCTGCAGCCCGAAGCCGATGACAAGCGCCGACGCGACCATGGTGAAGCCGACCAGGCAGAGCAGCAGCACCAGCCGCGGCAGGCTGAGCGACAGGCCGCCCAGCAGCACCGGGATCTCGAACATGCTGAGTTTTTTTTTTTTTGTTACGGCGACGACCGAGATCTTCACGCACAGCGCGCCGAGCGCGGTGAGCCACGTCGTCTCGGCCTCCCGCACCTGCCGGAACAGGCCGGTCAGCCGCCGCCGCGCCCGGCGACGGGTGCTGGCCCGTCTCCAGGCGGCGTCCTTGACGGCTGTGGCCACCCGGCGACCCTAGTCGCGCGAGTGGCGCCCCCGCACGCTCACGGCAGATTCGGCAGCTCGCCGCTCCGCTCGTAGTCGTGCAGCATGCCGATGCGCCGGGTGTGCCGCTCCTCGCCGCTGTACGGCGTGGCGAGGAACACCTCCACCAGCTTCACCGCCTCGTCGACGCCGAGCTGGCGGGCGCCGAGCGCCGCGACGTTGGCGTCGTTGTGCTCCCGCGCCAGTGTGGCGGTCTCGCGGTTCCACACCAGTGCCGCGCGGACACCGTCGACCTTGTTGGCCGCGATCTGCTCGCCGTTGCCGGACCCGCCGAGCACCACCCCGAGGCTGCCGGGGTCGGCGACCACGCCGGCCGCGGCATGCAGACAGTACGGCGGGTAGTCGTCGGTGGCGTCGTACTCGGCGGCACCGTGGTCGACGACGTCGTGGCCCTGGGCGCGCAGCCACCGCACGAGGTGCTGCTTGAGCTCGAAGCCGGCATGGTCGCAGCCGAGGTGCACGCGCATGCCGCAGAGTCTGTCAGCCGTCGGCGGGGCCTGCGCGCCGGCCCGTCACTCGAAGATCGGCTCGCGGTCGCGGGTGCGCTTGAGCTCGTAGAAGCCGTCGGTGCCCGCCACCAGCAGCACGCCGTCCCACAGGCGGCCGGCGGCCTCACCCCGCGGCGTGGGGGTGACCACGGGACCGAAGAACGCGACGCCCTCGACGCTGATCACCGGAGTGCCGACCTCCATGCCGACCTGGTCCATGCCGGCGTGATGCGACTTCCTCAGCGCGTCGTCGTGCGCGTCGGTCTCCATCGCGTCGGCCAGGCCGATCGGCAGCCCGACCTCGGCCAGCGCCTCCTCCACCGTGGGCCGGTCCTTCTCGCGACCCTCGAGGTGGAAGCGGTTGCCGAGCGCGGTGTAGAGCGGGCCGAGCACGTCGTCGCCGTGCTGCTCGGCCGCGGCGATGCACACGCGCACCGGCCCCCAGGCCCGGTCCATCAGGTCGCGGTAGTCCTCGGGCAGGTCCCGGTCCTGGTTGAGGTAGGACAGGCTCATCACGTGCCAGTGCGCTCGCACCGGGCGAACCCGCTCGACCTCGAGCAGCCAGCGCGACGCCAGCCATGCCCAAGGGCAGATCGGGTCGAACCAGAAGTCGGCACCCGTCTCGGAGGTGCGCTCCCGAGCGGCGTGTCGTCCGGCGCCCTGGCCCATGTCCTGCTCCGCGCCCTGGTCAGCGTGGGTCATGTCGTGCTCCCTCTCCCGGTGGGACGTGCAGTGCGTTTTCGGCCCGTTTCGGCCTGTTGCTCCTCCCCCACCCTTTCCAGGTCGAGGCGGTCTCAATCCTCTCCCGCCCCGTGAAAGGATGCCGCCATGCCTGGGAGCAACCTCACACGCGACGAGGCGCGCGAGCGCGCCGCGCTGCTGACGGTCGACAGCTACGACGTGAGCCTCGACCTCACCACATCGTCCCAGTCGCCGGCCACCTTCGCCTCCACGACCACGATCCGGTTCGGCTGCAGCCGGCCGGGGGCGTCCACGTTCGCCGACCTGGTCGGTGCCACCGTGCACGAGGTCGTGCTCAACGGCCGCAGCCTCGACCCGGACGTGGCCTACCGCGACAGCCGCATCGCCCTCGACGACCTGCTCGAGAC
>JALZDI010000170.1 GCA_030862655.1 Actinomycetota bacterium
GTGTCGCCCAGCAGACCGCTGCCGCCGAGGAAGCTGCCACCATCGCGCAGCTCCCCGTCGTCGCCGAACAGCTTGTCCTGCACGATCACCGGGACGTCGTCGACGCCGTACCTGTGCGGCAGCCGGTCCGCTGCGGGGCTGTCCGGGTCGTCGAGGATGAACATCCCGGCCAGCCCGCGGTAGACGTGCTCCTCGGTGCGGCCGTGCGGGTGCGGGTGGTACCACAGGGTCGCCGCCGGCTGGTCGATCGTCCAGGCCGGTCGCCACGTCTCGCCGGGGGCGACCGGCTGGTGCGGGCCGCCGTCCATCCGCGCCGGCAGGTGCATCCCGTGCCAGTGCACGGTGGTCTCCTCGTCGACCTCGTTGGTCACCTCGACGGCCACCTCCTCGCCGCGTGCGGCACGCAGCGTCGGCCCGAGGTAGGGACCGTTGAACCCCCAGGTCCGGGTCGTCGTCCCCGGTAGCAGCTCGCTCGCGCCCTCCTGCGCGGTCAGCTCGAACACCCGGCGTCCTTGCGCGTCGACGTGCGACTCCGCCAGCCCGGGGATGCGCAGCCGCTGCTCGAACTCCACCTTCCCGACGGTGCTCACCGGCACCGCCGCCCACGCCCAGGCCAGCAGTGCCACGATCCCGACGAGTATCAACAGCCCGAGCCCGAACAGCCGCAGTATCCAACGCATGGGTCAAGGCTCGCCGTCCGACCGCACCCGGCACATCGAGGACGACCCTGAAACCCACCCTGGCGGAGCCCTGGGGAACAACCGGTTGATCCCCGCCGACAGCTGGCGGCACGTCAGCGTCTGCGAACGCGCCGACGCGCGCACCGGCCGGTGACCGCCGACGCCGGACGTGCGGCCCGCGAGGGCCACGCCGGCGACGGGACTGGCCGTAGGTCAGCGCCGGGACGCGAGCAGCTCGTCGAGCTTCTCGAAGCCCTCGACCACACCGACCTCCATGCCGCTGGCGAGCATCGCGTCGCGAATCTCCAGCGACTCCACGACCGACAGGGCGGTGGTGCGGGTCCGCCCGTCGGGCAGCTCCTCGAACGTCATCGTCTCCAGGCTGACGCCGTCCGGCGCACCCTCGAACGAGAACGTCTGCACCAGCCGCTCGTCCGGCCGGACCTCGTGGAAGCAACCCCAGAACCCCATGTCGGGGCCGCTCTCGTCCCCGGCCCGGTAGCGCCAGCTGCCGCCGGTGCGGGCGTCCCAGTGCTCGATGTGCATCGTGACGCTGCGTGGCCCCATCCACTGGGTCACCAGGTCGGGGTCGGTCCAGGCGCGGAAGACCCGGTCGCGCGCAGCGTCGAAGTCGCGCACGATCCGGATCGTCGGGAGCGCCGGGTCGGCGTAGATCTCGGTCTCGTGCTCGGTCGTTGCGGTCATGATGCTGTCCCCTCCCTAGGGTCGGTCTGTGGTGGTTGCTGTTCGCCCATCCGGGCGAGTACGGCGTCGAGGCGCTGGAACCGTTCCTCCGCCTCACGCCGGTACCGCTCGATCCATTTGCTCATCAGGTCGAACACCTCCGCCTCGAGGTGGCACGGCCGCCGCTGCGCCTCGCGGCTGCGGGTGACCAGGCCGGCGTCCTCGAGCACCTTGAGGTGCTTGGACACCGCCTGGACCGAGACGTCGTACGGCGCGGCCAGCTCGCCTACCCCCGCGTCGCCGGCGGCGAGCCGGGCCACGATGTCGCGCCGGATCGGGTCCGCCAGGGCCGCGAAGACCCGGGAGAGCTGTTCGTCGGTCACGGTCGTGGTCCTTGTTCAACCATCAGGTTGAATAAACGGTACGGCCGTGGGCGAGGGTTGTCAACCTCTTGGTTGAATAGGTGGTCCCGGGGTGGGCCCCCGCCTCGGCGTATCTTCGGCGCATGAGCGTCGAGGAGGCCACCCCGTCGTGGGCGTCGTGGGCGTCGTGGGCGTCGTGGTCGTCGTGGGCATCGGGGGCATCGTGAGCAAGCCGCCGCCGGTCGAGATCGATGTCGACGACAAGGTCGTCAAGGTGACCAACCCCGACCGCGTCTACTTCCCGGAGACCGGCGCGACCAAGCTGGACCTGGTCGAGTACTACCTCGCGGTGGGCGACGGCATCGTGCGCGCGCTGTACGAGCGGCCGTGCATGATGCACCGCTTTCCCGAGGGCCTCGCGGGCGAGAAGGTGCACCAGAAGAGGGTTCCCGCCGGCGCCCCGCCCTGGCTGGAGACCGTGCGGGTGGAGTTCCCGCGGTACCAGCGGCACGCCTACGAGCTCTGCGTCACCGAGCCGGCCAGCGTGGTCTGGGCGGTGCAGATGTCCACCGTGGAGTTCCACCCCTGGAACAGCCGCCGGGCCGACACCGAGAAGCCCGACGAGTGGCGCATCGACCTCGACCCGATGCCCCACTGTGGTTTCGACCGCGTCCGCCGGGTCGCCCATGTCGCTCACGAGGTTCTCGACGAGCTCGGCGCTGTCGGCTGGCCCAAGACCACCGGCGGGCGCGGCATGCACGTCTACGTGCGGATCCCGCCCGAGCACGGCTTCCACGAGGTACGACGGGCCGCGCTGGCGTTCGCCCGCGAGGTGGAGCGGCGCGCTCCGGACGACGTCACCACGACCTGGTGGCGCAGGGACCGCGACCCGCAGATGCTGTTCGTCGACTACAACCAGAACGCCCGCGACCACACGATCGCCGCGGCCTACTCGGTGCGCGGTGTGCCCGACGCCCGGGTGTCGGCGCCGGTGCGCTGGGAGGAGGTCGACGCGGCGGAGCCGGCCGACTTCACCATCGACACCATGCCCGCGCGCTTCGCCGAGCTCGGCGACCTGCACGCCGGCATCGACGACGCGGTCTTCGACATCGCGCCGCTGCTGGAGTGGGCCGACCGCGACGAGCGTGAGGGCGCCCCGCCGCCGCGGGAGGCGTGACCTCATCGGCCGGTGCCGCGTTGAGGAGGCATGACGCCGCGGACCCGCCTCCTCGCCCTGCTCGCCGGCACCGTCCTGCTGCTGGGCGCGCTCGCCGTACCCTCCTCGGCGGCCGAGCACACCGCCACCGACGTGTGCATCCCGACCGTGCCCGAGACCGACCGCCTCGAGCCCGGGCCGGTGGACATCTGCCTGACGGTGTTCAAGCCGGCATCGGCGTCGGCGGACAGCCAGGTGCCGATGGTGCTGCACAGCCACGGCTGGGGCGGCTCGCGCGACCGTACGACGAGCTCGTTCCAGAGCCTGCTCGACGCCGGCTTCGGGGTGATCAGCTTCGACCAGCGCGGCTTCGGCGAGAGCGGCGGCAAGGCGCACATCGAGGACCCGTCGTTCGAGGGCGAGGACGTCATCAACGTCGTCGACTTCGCCGCCTCGCTGGACTGGGTTCGCAAGGAGGCCCCGGACGACCCGGTGCTCGGCGCGATGGGCGGCTCCTACGGCGGTGGCTTCCAGTTCGTCGGCGCGTTCACCGAGATCATGAAGACCGGCAGCACCCGGTTCGACGCGCTCGCGCCGGAGATCACCTGGTTCTCCCTTGACGGCAGCCTCGCGCCGCAGGAGGTCGTGCGCACCGCCTGGGCGTCGGCGCTGTACGCGGCGGGTCTGGACGCCCACACCTCGACCGTGCACGCCGGTTTCGCCGAGGGCGCCGCCACGGGCAACTGGCCGCAGGCGCTCGACGAGTTCCTGCGCGACAACGACCCGCAGTTCCATGTGAACCACGGGCGCCGGCTCGACATCCCCGTGCTGTTCCGCCAGGGCGCGAGCGACAACCTGTTCCCGCTCGACCAGGCCCTGAAGAACTACGACCGGGCGCTCACCGACACCGCCCGCAGCAACAGCATCCTGGTCGGGTACAACGGCGGGCACGCCCTGCCCAGCGCCGTGCCTCCCGGCTACGCGACCGCCGGCGACGCCTGCTCCGGCACCCTCGGCGGGCTCGCGGTCGACGGCTTCGGCGACCTGCGGCTGCGGTTCTTCGCCGAGAACCTGCAGGGCGCGCCCCGCACCCTGACCGGCCACGGGCTCTACCACCTGACCACCGCCGACGGCGAGTGTCTGACGGTCGACTCGGTCGAGCCCACCGCCCCCTACGACCTGCCCGACATCACCACCACGACCGGGGCCGGTGCGCCGCAGGCGGTCAAGATCGCCGACGGGCCGCTGACCGTCGCGGGCACGCCTTCCCTCGACGCCACCGTCACCGCGCTCGGGCTCGACAGCCGGGCCTTCTTCGCGCTGAGCGTCGGGACGTCACCGGCCGACGCGCGCGTCGTACAGAACAACGTGCTCCCGCACCGCGAGGAGAGCGTGAACCTCGGGGTAGCGCGCACGATCGAGCTGCCGTCGGTGGCGGTCGAGGTGCCGGCCGGGCAGTCGCTGTTCCTCACCGTCAGCCCGGTGTCGGACATGTTCGGCGGCCACGGCAGCCGGACACCCAGCGGCATGCTGCTCGAGGACGTCACCGTGCGGGTGCCGGTCGTGCCGTAGCCCCAAGGCCCGCGCGGCCCTTCGGTCGTGCAGGATGGCTGTCATGCGAGGGAGCAGCCTCGGGTCGCTGGTCGGCGCGGTCTTCGGGCTGGTCTACGTGATGGTCAACGCGGGTGCGCTGGCACCCGAGGTGGCGATTTAGGTGCAGGTGCTGGGAGTCGTCGCGTTCCTCGTCGTGCTGGTCGCCGTGGGGCGCGGGGGCAGTGCGGGTACGCCGCTGCGCCGGCTCGGGGAGGCTTCGGGCGCGGGTACCTGCTCGTCGTACTCGCCGAGGTGGTGGCGATCGCTGTCGGCATCGCCGTGCTGAACGGTGCGCTCGACATGCCCCATGCCGGGTCGCGTGGGTCTCCGTCGTGGTCGGCGTGCACTTCGTCCCGCTGGCCTCGGTGTTCGAGGTGCCGTTCTTCCGCTGGCTCGGAGCGGCCATCGCTGTCTGCGGTGTCGCCGGCCTGGTCCTGGCGGCCACCGGTGCCCGCCCCGCGCCGGTCGCCACGGCCAGCGGGCTGCTGCCCGGCGCCATGCTCCTCGCGTCCGGCTGGTGGGGCGCGACCCACGACCTGCGCCGCGTGCCCGCGCGTCAGCCCCAGTAGTCGCGTGTCACTCCGGCGTAGATGTCTCGCGCATGGAGTGACAC
>JALZDI010000171.1 GCA_030862655.1 Actinomycetota bacterium
CTCCGGACCCGCGCCGGCGTCGTCGGCCGACCCGATCCGGGACTCCAGGCACTGCGTGAACTGGCCGAGCAGCTTGTCGGAGACGTCCTGGATCACACCGCGGCCGAACTGCGCCGGCTTGCCGGTGATGTTGAGGTCGGTGGCGACGGCGACCGCCGTACTCGCGTCGGACTGCGCGGTCATGGAGGCGGTGACGGTCACCGCAGCGGTGCCGTTGCCGCGCCGGTCCTTGCCCTTGGCCTCGATCACCGCGCGCCGCGCGTCCTCGTCACGCTCCACGAACCTGCCCGACCCGGCGTACTGCATCGAGATCGGCCCGAGCTTGATCTTGCAGGTGCCGGCGAACTCGTCGCCCTCGACCGACGTGACCGTCGCGCCGGGAAAGCACGACCCCACCGACTCCAGGTCGTTCAGGGTCTCCCAGGCCACCTCGATCGGCGCGGGCACGGTGAACCGGTGCTCGAGCTGCACGTTGTGCTCCCTTCTGCGGTACGACGGACCCTAGCGGCGGGGGCCCTGGCCCTCTCACCCGCCGGCCGCGGCGAGCACCGCCCTCCCGGTGAGCACCGACGCCAGGTGCCGCCGGTAGTCGGCGTCGCCGTTGGTGTCGCTGGGCGGGTTGGTTCCCTCGGCCGCACGCGCCGCCGCTGCGCGGACCGCCTCCGCGGTCGCGGGCTGGCCGACCAGCGCCTCCTCGACGGCCCGGGCACGCACGGGCGTGGAGCCCATATTCGTCAGTCCGACTCTTGCCTCGGCGATGCTGCCGCCCTCGACGCGTACGGCGGCCGCGACGGCCACGATCGACCACTGCTGCGCGACCCTGGTGAACTTCTCGTAGTGACCGCCCCAGCCGGTGTGCTTGGGCACCCGCACCTCGACGAGGATCTCGTCCTCGCCGACCGCGGTGGTGAACAGGTCCTCGAAGAAGTCGTCCACGGCAACCGTGCGCGTGCCGCTGCTGCCGGCGATCACGAACTCGGCACCCAGCGCGAGCGCACATGCAGGCATGTCGCCGGCGGGGTCGGCGTGCACGAGCGACCCGCCGAACGTGCCCCGGTGGCGGACCTGGGGGTCGGCGACGGTGAGCGCGGCCTCGCTCAGCAGCCGGGCGTGCTCATGCACCAGGGGGCTGTCGGCGACGTCCGCGTGCGGGGTCATCGCCCCGATGACCAGGGCGTCGCCGTCCTCGCGGATGCCGCGCAGCTGCTCGATCCGGCCCAGGTCGACCACGGTCTCCGGGGCCGCGAGCCGCAGCCGCATCACCGGGATCAGGGACTGGCCGCCGGCGAGCACCTTCGCGTCCTCGGCGGCGGCGAGCAGCCGCAACGCCTCCTCGACGCTGGTGGGCGCGTGGTAGTCGAACGCTGCGGGGATCATGCGATGCCTCCCTCGGTGCCGGCCACCGACTGGTCACTGCTCGGCGCAGCCGGTGTGGTCTGGCCCCTGCCCTGCAGTGCCTGCCAGACGCGGTGCGGGGTGCACGGCATCTGCACGTCGTCGACGCCGAACGGCCGCAGCGCGTCGACCACGGCGTTGACCACCGCCGGGGTGGAGGCGATGGTGCCGGCCTCGCCGACGCCCTTGACCCCCAGGTCGTTGGTGGTCGACGGGGTCTCGGTGCGGTCGGTGACGAACGTCGGCACGTCCGGCGCCGACGGCACCAGGTAGTCGACGAACGAGCCGGTGACCAGCGTGCCGGACTCGTCGTAGACCGCTTCCTCGTACAGAGCCTGCGCGATCCCCTGCACCAGGCCGCCGTGCACCTGGCCCTCGACGATCAGCGGGTTGACCACACTGCCGATGTCGTCCACGCAGACGTACTTGCGGATCCGCGTCTCCCCGGTCTCGGTGTCCACCTCGACCGCGCACAGATGGGTACCGTGCGGGAAGGAGAAGTTGGCCGGGTCGAACGTCGCGTCGGCGTCCAGACTCGGCTCGACACCGTCGGGCAGGTCGTGCGCCCCGAAGGTGGCCAGCGCCACCTCGCCGATGCCGACGCCCTGGTCGGTGCCGCGCACGCCGAAGCGGCCGCCGCTGAACTCCAGGTCGTCCGGGCTGGCCTCCAGCATGTGCGCCGCGACCGTGCGGGCCTTCTCGATCACCTTGTCGGCCGCCTTCACCACCGCGATGCCGCCCACGGTGAGCGACCGCGAGCCGTAGGTGTCCATCCCCTTGTGCGAGACCTGGGTGTCACCGTGCAGCACCTCGACGTCGTCGAAGGGTACGCCGAGCCGGTCGGCCACGATCTGGCTCCACGCAGTCTCATGGCCCTGCCCGTGCGGGCTCGAGCCGGTGACCACCTCGACCTTGCCGGTCGGCAGCATCCGCACCGCCGCGTGCTCCCAGCCGCCCGCCCCGTAGGACAGCGACCCGAGCACGCGCGACGGCGCCAGCCCGCACATCTCGGTGAACGTGGAGATGCCGATGCCGAGCTGCACCGGGTCGTTGCTCTCGCGGCGCTTCTGCTGCTCCGCGCGCAGCTCGTCGTACGCGAACAGCTCCTTGGCCTTCTCGGTGGCCGCCTCGTAGTTGCCGGAGTCGTACTCGAGCCCGGCCACCGTGGTGAACGGGAACTCCTCGTGCTTGATCCAGTTCTGCTCACGGACCCGCAGCGGGTCGGCGCCGAGCTCGTGCGCGAGCTCGTCCATCAGCCGCTCGATCGCGTACGTCGCCTCCGGCCGGCCCGCTCCGCGGTAGGCGTCGGTCCACGCCTTGTTGGTGAACACGTTGGTGCAGGCGAAGTGGTAGGCGGGGAACTTGTAGATCGCGTTGAACATGAACGCGCCGAGGATCGGCACGCCAGGTGTCACCAGGCCGAGGTAGGCGCCCATGTCGGCGAGCAGCTCGACCTTGAGGCCGGTGACGGTGCCGTCCTTCTTCGCCGCGAGCGTGAGCTTCTGCACCTGGTCGCGGCCGTGGTGGGCGACCATCAGCGACTCGCTGCGGGTCTCGGTGTACTTGCACGGCTTGCCGGTCTGCTGGGCTGCCAGCAGCGTGATGACCTCCTCCGGGGTCACCTGCAGCTTGCCGCCGAAGCCGCCGCCCACGTCGGGGGCGATCACCCGCAGCTTGCTCTCCGGGGTGCCGGTCGTCATGGCCAGCATCAGCCGCAGGATGTGCGGGATCTGGGTGGCCGACCACATCGTGATCTGCTCGCCCGTCGGGTCGACGACCACCGACCGGGGCTCCATGAACGCGGGGATCAGCCGCTGCTGCCGGTAGGTCCGCTCGACCAGCACCCCGCCGTCGCGGGCCTCGCGGATCGCGTCCTCGACGTCGGACCCGGTGCCCATCTGGGCGGAGTCGAACACCCACGTCGCGGACACGTTGGTGCCCAGGTCGGGGTGGGTGAGGTCTGACTCGGCGGTCGCGGCCGCCGCGCTTTCCAGGTCCAGCACCACCGGCAGGTCGTCGTACTCGACGTCGACGAGCTCGATGGCGTCGCGGGCCTCGGCCGCCGACCGGGCGACCACGCACGCGACGACCTCACCGGAGAAGTTGACGGTGTCGACGGCGATCGCCGGGTGCGGTGGCGCCTTCTGGTCCTCGGTGATCGGCCAGGCGCACGGCAGGCTGCCCTGCTTCTCGGCGACGTCGCGACCGGTGAGTACGGCGAGCACGCCCGGCGAGTCCTTCGCCGCCGAGGTGTCGATGGAGGTGATCCGTGCGTGCGCGACCGGGCTGCGCACCATCCCCAGGTGCAGCATCCCCGGCAGCGTGATGTTGTCGGTGAACCGGGTGCGGCCGGTGATCAGCCGCTGGTCCTCCTTGCGGCGCCGCGCCGAGCCGACCTCGGTGCCGGGGCGCTCCTGGGTGGCGGTCACTGGGCACCTCCCCGGCTCCGTGCCGATCCCTGGGCGGCGCTGAGCACGGCCTTGACGATGTTCTGGTAGCCGGTGCAGCGGCACAGGTTGCCCTCGAGCCCGTCGCGCACCTGCTCCTCGTCGGGGCTGGGGTTGTCACGCAGCAGGTCGATCGACTGCATGATCATGCCGGGGGTGCAGTAGCCGCACTGCAGGGCGTGCTGCTCGTGGAAGGCCTGCTGCATCGGGTGCAGCCGGCCGTCCTGCGCCAGCCCCTCGATGGTGGTCACCTCCCGGCCGTCGGTCTGCACCGCGAACATCGTGCAGGACTTCACGCTGCGTCCGTCCAGGTGGACCGTGCAGGCACCGCAGTTGCTGGTGTCGCAGCCGACGACGGTGCCGGTCTTGCCCAGCCGCTCGCGCAGGTAGTGCACGAGCAGCATCCGCGGCTCGACGTCGTCGGAGTAGGTGGTGCCGTCGACTCTGACGGTGACTTTGGCCATCCCCGCGCCCCTTCAGGTGGTTGATCTTTCGACAGATCCTCGCCGTCTGTGACGCGTGTTACAAGGGGCGGCTCGCGATTCAGTGGTGGATGGGGCCCTCGCGGTCGCTGAGCCGGTCACCGCCGCCGCCCCAGCGCAGCGCGATGATCTCGGCGGCGACGCTCACCGCGGTCTCCTCCGGGGTGCGGGCGCCGAGGTCCAGCCCGATCGGACTGGACAGCCGCACCAGCTCGGCCTCGTTCAGCCCGGCCTCGACCAGCCGCTTGAGCCGGTCGTCGTGGGTGCGGCGGGATCCCATCGCGCCCACGTAGGCCACCTGCGGCAGCCGCAGTGCCACCTCCAGCAGCGGCACGTCGAACTTCGGGTCGTGGGTGAGCACGCACACCACGGTCCGCTCGTCGATCCGTCCGGCCTCGGCCTCGGCCTTCAGGTAGCGGTGCGGCCAGGCGTTGACGACCTCGTCGGCGTCGGGGAACCGGGTGGCGGTGGCGAACACCGGCCGGGCGTCGCACACGGTGACGCGGTAGCCCAGGAACGACCCCACCCGCGCGACCGCGGCGGCGAAGTCGATCGCGCCGAACACCAGCATCCGCGGCGGTGGGGCGAACACCGACACGAACACCCGCATCCCCTCGCCGCGACGCTGCCCGTCCGGGCCGTAGGTCAGCGTCTCGGTGTGCCCCGACGCCAGCGCGCCCAGCGCGTCGTCGGCCACCGCGTCGTCGGCGCGGCCGGAGCCGAGCGAGCCCTCCCGGGCC
>JALZDI010000172.1 GCA_030862655.1 Actinomycetota bacterium
CACCGTGCCCGCCTGCTGCGGCAGGCGCTGCGCGGCGACGGCGGGCTCGCCGAGGGCGTTCGCGGTGTGGTCTGCGCCGACGGCACCCGGCCGGCGTGGTCCGCCGGGGCGTTCGACCGGGTGATCGCCGACGTGCCCTGCACCGGGATGGGCGCGCTGCGCCGTCGTCCCGAGGCCCGCTGGCGGCGCAGCCCCGGCGATGTCGACACGCTGGTGCTGCTGCAGCGGGCGCTGCTGCACGCCGCGCTGGACGCGTGCCGGCCGGGGGGAGTGGTGGGCTACGTCACCTGCTCGCCGCATCCGGCGGAGACCACCGGCGTGGTCGAGGCGGTGCTCGGCGAGCGCGGCGACGTCGCTGCTGAGGACGCGCGGGCGCTGCTGCCCGACGTAGCCGACCTCGGCGGAGGTCCGTCGGTGCAGCTGTGGCCGCACCGGCACGGCACCGACGCGATGTTCCTCGCGCTGCTCCGCCGACGGCCGGGCACCGGATAGGGTCGGCGGCGATGGGCATCCAGATCTCCCCCAGCCTGCTGTCGGCCGACTTCGCCAACCTCGCCGCGGCCGCGGCCTCCGTGCCCGGCGCCGACTGGCTGCACGTGGACGTGATGGACAACCACTTCGTACCCAACCTGACCCTGGGCGTGCCGGTGGTGGCGGCGCTCGGACGGGCGACCACGCTGCCGATGGACTGCCATCTGATGATCGAGGACCCCGACCGGTGGGCCCCGGCGTACGTCGAGGCGGGTGCGCGCAACGTGACCTTCCACGTCGAGGCCGCGCACGCGCCGGTGCGGCTGGCCCGCGAGCTCCGCGCGATGGGGGCCCGGGCCGGGATGGCGCTGAAGCCGGCGACCCCGGTCGAGCCCTACGCAGACCTGCTCGACGAGCTCGACATGCTGCTGGTGATGACGGTCGAGCCGGGGTTCGGCGGGCAGAAGTTCCTCGAGCTGTGCCTGTCCAAGGTACGCCGGGCCCGCGCGCTGGCCCGCGAGCGCGGGCTGGAGCTGTGGCTGCAGGTCGACGGCGGCATCTCCGCCGACACCATCGAGCAGTGCGCGGCCGCCGGCGCCGACGTGTTCGTGGCCGGGTCCTCGGTGTTCGGCGCCGACGAGCCCGACGCGATGGTCAAGGCGCTGCGGCAGCAGGCCGAGGCCGCCGCCGGCTGAGCCTCGGTGGGGGCACCTGTGCCGTCTCGAGGCGCACTGTTCGCGCCGAGACTGCACGAATGTCCCGGGCGCTACAGCGCGCGGACCGTGCCGACCAGGTGCGGCGCGCCCTTCTTGGCGTCGGTGAGGCCGAAGTCGGTGCCGGAGCCGGACCGCCCTGACCGGACGGTGCCGAACGCGACCGTCGACGGCAGCAGGATCGGCTTCTTGAACTCCACGTCGACCTCGAATGCGTCCGGGAGCCGCGGTGTCAGCGCGGCAAGACAGCGCGCCTTGCTCCACATGCCGTGTGCGATCTGGCGGGGGAAGCCGAAAGCCTTCGCGGTCGCGCCGTACAGGTGGATCGGGTTGCGGTCGCCGGAGACACCGGCGTAGCGCCGGCCCAGGTCGCCGCCCAGCCGCCACCGGGTCGGGCCGGACGGCACGGGGCGCTCGTCGCGACCGCCCGCCGCGCGCTCGCCCCCGCCGCCGCGGCGCAGCATCGTGCTGACCCCGTGCCAGACGAGCTCACCGTCGACCCTGGCCTCGGAGACGATGTCGAACTGCCGGCCCTTGGGGTGGGGCCGCAGGTCGGCGGCGTGCACCCGCAGGTCGAGCACGTCGCTGCTGCGCACCGGCCGGTGCTGGGTGATCCGGTTGGCCACGTGCACCAGCCCCATCGGCGCGAACGGGAACGCCCCGGCGGTCATCAACGCCATGTGCAGCGGGAACGCGAGGATATGGGGGTACGTCGCCGGCACCGTGTCGCGCAGACCGAACTCGCACACCTCGGCGTACTCGGCGAGCCGGTCGCGGTCGACCCGCACCCCGGGCTGGGTCAGCTCGAGGTCGGGCAGCTCGCCGCCGCTGCGGCGTACGCCGGGGAGCAGCGACAGGCCGGGCACCGCCGGGGCCACCGCCTTGGCGTAGAGCGGCAGCATCGACGGCGTGGAGTCGAACGCGCGCGTCGACACGGTCAGGCCCCCAGCAGGCTCTGGCCGCAGACGCGGACCACGTTGCCGTTGACCGCCGTGGACCCGGGGTTGGCGAACCAGGCGATGGTCTCGGCCACGTCGACCGGCAGGCCGCCCTGGCTCATCGAGTTCATCCGGCGGCCGGCCTCACGGGTCATCAGCGGGATCCTGGCCGTCATCTGGGTCTCGATGAAGCCCGGCGCGACCGCGTTGACCGTGATGCCGTCGGACAGCCGCGGCGCCAGCGACTCGACGAAGCCGATGACGCCGGCCTTCGACGCGCCGTAGTTGGTCTGCCCGACGTTGCCCGCGATCCCCGCGATCGAGGCGATGCCGACGATGCGGCCGTTGGCGCGCACGAGCTTCTGGTCGAGCAGCTCGGCGGTGATGCGCTCGGGGGCGGTGACGTTGACCGCGAGGGTCGAGCGCCAGCCGTCCTCCTTCATGTTCTTCAGCTTCTTGTCGCGCGTGATGCCGGCGTTGTGCACGACGATGTCGACGCCGCCGTGCTTGTCGGCGAAGTGCTTGGCGATCCGCTGGGGCGCGTCGACCGCGGTGATGTCGAGGGTGACCGCCTCGCCGGCGAGCTCGTTCATCAGGTCCTGCAGCTCGGAGGCCATCTGCGGCACGTCGATGCCGACGACGGTGGCGCCGTCACGGCTGAGGGTGCGCGCGATCGACTCGCCGATGCCGCGGGAGGCGCCGGTGACCAGCGCGACCTTGCCGGCCAGCGGCCGGGTCACGTCGCCGACGCTGTCGGCCTCGGTGCTGCCGGTCGCGCCGACGCGCACCACCTGCGCGGACACGTAGGCCGACTTGGGGGAGAGCAGGAAGCCCAGGGTGGAGGTGAGCGCATGCTCGGCACCGGGCGCGGCATACACCAGCTGCACGGTGCAGCCGTTGCCGACCTCCTTGCCCAGCGACCGGGTGAAACCCTCCAGCGCGCGCTGTGCGACGTGGGCCTCGGCGCTGTCGGTCGCCTCCGGCGGGGTGCCGAGTACGACGACCCGGCCGCAGGTCTGCAGGCTGCGCAGCACCGGGGTGAAGAACTGCTGCAGGTGCACGAGGTCGGCGGTGGACTCGATGCCGGTCGCGTCGAAGACCAGGCCCTTGAACCGCTGCTCGGGGCCGGCGGTCTGCACCTCGGCGATGCCGAGCCGGGCCAGCGAGGCGCTGATGCCCTCGTGCAGCCGGCCGCCGGGCGCCGCGCCGACGAGGACGACGCCCTCGACCAGCGGCTGGCCCTCGCGGTACCGCTCCAGGCGGACCGGGTCGGGCAGGCCGAGGTTCTTGACCACGAGCTTGCCCACGGGGGTGTGCGCGAGGAACTGGTAGCGGTCGCTCATGCGATCTGTGTCCTATCTCTCCGTGCAGGTGGTTACCGGTCCGGCGGCAAAACTGTAACTTTGATTTACATGCGAGCGCACGCCCCGCACGTGTGGCTCTCACTACGTTGGTCGACGAGAGGCAAGAGGGCAAATGGCTGAGATCCGCCGGGTCGCCGTGATCGGTGGCAACCGCATCCCGTTCGCACGGTCCAACTCCACGTACGCCCGGGCGTCCAACCAGGACATGCTGACCGCGGCCCTGGACGGCCTCGTCGACCGTTACGGGCTGGCCGGCGTCCGGCTCGGCGAGGTGGTGGCCGGCGCGGTGCTCAAGCACAGCCGCGACTTCAACCTCACCCGCGAGGCGGTGCTCGGCTCCCGCCTCTCGCCGGACACCCCGGCCAACGACATCCAGCAGGCCTGTGACACCGGCATCCAGGCCACCATCAGCGTCGCGAACAAGATCGCGCTCGGCACCATCGAGGCCGGCGTCGCCGGTGGCGTGGACACCACCTCCGACGCCCCCATCGCCGTCCACGAGGGCCTGCGCAAGATCCTGCTCGAGGCCAACCGGGCGAAGTCGCTCCAGGGCCGGGTCAAGGCGCTGACCAAGGTGCGGCCCGGCCACCTGGTGCCCGCGATCCCGCAGAACTCCGAGCCGCGCACAGGCCTGTCGATGGGCGAGCACGCCGCGCTCACCGCGCTGGAGTGGTGCATCGGCCGCGAGGAGCAGGACCAGGTCGCGGTCGCCTCGCACCACCGGCTCGCCGAGGCCTACGAGCGCGGCTTCTACGGCGACCTGGTCACGTCGTACCTCGGTCTCGACCGCGACCAGAACCTGCGCCCGGACACCACCGCGGAGAAGCTCGGCACCCTCAAGCCGGTGTTCGGCAAGGGCGAGACCGCGACGATGACCGCCGGCAACTCCACGCCGCTGACCGACGGCGCGTCGACGGTGCTGCTGGCCAGCGAGGAGTGGGCGAGGCAGCAGGGGCTGGAGCCGCTGGCCTACCTGACGTTCCACGAGACCGCCGCCGTCGACTATGTGAACGGCTCCGAGGGCCTGCTGATGGCGCCGGCATACGCGATGCCGCGGATGCTGGAGCGCGCCGGGCTGCAGCTGGAGGAGTTCGACTTCTATGAGATCCACGAGGCCTTCGCCTCGCAGGTGCTGGCCACCCTGAAGGCCTGGGAGGACCCGATCTTCTGCAAGGAGCGGCTGGGTCTCGACGCGCCGCTGGGCACGGTCGACCGGGCGAAGCTCAACGTGGCCGGCGGTTCGCTGGCGGCCGGGCACCCGTTCGCAGCGACCGGCGGGCGCATCGTGGCCACGCTGGCCAAGCTGCTGGCCGAGAAGGGCTCCGGCAAGGGCGTCATCTCGATCTGCGCCGCCGGCGGCCAGGGCGTCACCGCTGTGCTGGAGCGCTAGGGCACGACGCGCAGGCCGACCTCGTCGCCGAGCTCGAGGAACCCGTCGACACCGAGCAGCTCGGCCGGGCCGACGACACCGGCCGCAGGCTTGGCCTCGCCGTCACGCAGCCGCCGCGCCGCCAGCCCCAGCAGGGACGCGGTCAGGTCGTAGGGGTTGGGCCCCAGCATCTCACAACGCGCGAGGAC
>JALZDI010000173.1 GCA_030862655.1 Actinomycetota bacterium
GCCGGGTACGGCGAGGACTGGGAGGTCATCGACAAGATTTCCGCGCGCTCGATCTGGGAGACCAAGCGGGTCCTGCGCCAGCGGTTCGTCGACGAGGCCCGGTCGCGGCTGCGCGACGCGTGGCTGTTGCGTGGCGCCACGCCGGCCGAGCTCGGGTGGGTCGACAACGTGCTCGACCCCGACGTGCTCACGATCGGGTTCGCCCGTCGGGTGCCGTCGTACAAGCGGCTCACGCTGATGCTGCGCGACCCCGAGCGGCTGAGGTCGATGCTGCTGCATCCCGAGCGTCCCGTGCAGTTGGTCATCGCCGGCAAGGCGCATCCGGCCGACGAGGGCGGCAAGCGGCTGATCCAGGACATGGTGCGGTTCGCCGACGACCCCGCGGTCCGGCATCGCATCGTCTTCCTGCCCGACTACGACATCTCGATGGCGCAGCCGATGTACCCCGGCTGCGACGTGTGGCTGAACAACCCGCTGCGTCCCTACGAGGCGTGCGGCACCTCGGGGATGAAGGCCGCGCTCAACGGCGGCCTCAACCTCTCCATCCGCGACGGCTGGTGGGACGAGTGGTACGACGGCAGCAACGGGTGGGCGATCCCGTCGGCGGAGGGCGTCGACGACCCCGACCGGCGTGACGACATCGAGGCCGCCGCGCTGTACGACCTCATCGAGACCGAGGTGGCGCCGCGGTTCTACGACCACGACGCCCGCGGGCTGCCGGTGCGCTGGATCGAGATGGTCCGGCACACGCTGAAGTCGCTGGGCCCCAAGGTGCTGGCGTCGCGGATGCTGCGCGACTACACCCTGCAGCTGTACTACCCGGCCGCGCAGACCTCGCGCGCGCTCAACGACGACTACGTCGGCGCGCACGAGCTGGCGGCGTGGAAGTCGCGCGTCACCGAGGCTTGGGACGGCGTGCGGGTCGACCACGTGGACGCCGCCGGCGTTCCCGACTCGCCGCAGATCGGCTCCGCGCTGGAGGTCCGGGTCTACGTGTCGCTGGGCTCGCTGCACCCCGACGACGTGGACGTGCAGGTGGTGCACGGGCTGGTCGACATCGACGACGAGCTGCGTGACCCCGAGATCGTCTCCCTGCAGCCGGACGAGTCCTACGAGGCGGGCCGGCACCGCTTCGACGGTGAGGTCAAGCTCGGCCGCAACGGCCCGTTCGGCTACACCGTGCGCATCCTGCCCCGCAACCCGCTGCTCGCCACGCCCGCCGAGCTCGGCCTGGTCTCCTGGCCGTCTGTGGCGATCGACGACCCGGGGGTCACGAGGCCCTGAGCAGCACGACGCTGCGCGCGGTCAGCGTGAGCCGCTGACCCGCGAGGTGGCCGACCGGCGTCTCGGGGGGCTCGTCGTCGAACCGGTCGGTGCGCAGCACCTCCTCGTAGTCGGGGGAAAGGTCGGGTAGCACGACGGCCAGGTCGTGGGCGTCGGCGTGCAGCCACAGCAGGAACGAGTCGTCCTTGATCGCCTCGCCGCGCTCGCCGCGCGCACGGATCGCGTCCCCGGCGAGGAACAGGCCGAGCGTGTGCAGGTCGTGGTCGTGCCAGTCGCCCGCGGTCATCTCGTGGCCGCGCGGGTGAATCCAGGAGAGGTCCTTGCGGCCGCCCTCCACGACCGGGCGGCCGGCGAAGAAGTACCGCCGGCGCAGCACCGGGTGCTCGCGTCGCAGCCGTAGCAGGGTGCGGGCAAGGCCGGCGAGCACGCCCCAGTGCGGGTCGTCGGCCCAGTCCACCCAGGAGATCTCGTTGTCCTGGCAGTAGGGGTTGTTGTTGCCCCGCTGGGTCCGGCCGCGCTCGTCGCCGGCGACGAGCATCGGTACGCCGTTGGACAGCAGCAGGGTCGCCAGCAGGTTCGCGGCCTGTCGGCGACGCAGCGCGCGTACGCCGGGGTCGTCGGTCTCGCCCTCCACGCCACAGTTCCACGACCGGTTGTTGTCCGTGCCGTCGCGGCCGCTCTCGCCGTTGGCCTCGTTGTGCTTCCGGTCGTAGCTGACCAGGTCGCGCAGGGTGAACCCGTCGTGCGCGGTGACGAAGTTGACCGAGGAGTACGGCAGCCGCCCGTCGTCGGAGTACAGGTCGCTGGACCCCGACAGCCGGTAGCCCAGGTCGCGCACCGAGCCCGAGCGGATGCGCCAGAAGTCGCGCACGGTGTCGCGGAACTTGTCGTTCCACTCGCACCAGGGCGGCGGGAACGACCCGACGCTGTAGCCCTCCGGCGTCGCGTCCCACGGCTCCGCGATCAGCTTCACGTCCCGCATGACCGGGTCCTGCCCGACCGCGGACAGGAACGGGCCGTGCCGGTCGACCGCGTGCCCGTTGCGGGTCAGTGCCGGCGTGAGGTCGAACCGGAAGCCGTCGACGTGCATCTCGGTGACCCAGTAGCGCAGCGAGTCCAGGATCAGCGTCAGCGACTGCTGCCCGCGCGCGTCGAACGTGTTGCCGCAGCCGGTCAGGTCGGAGTAGACGCCGCCGAGCTGGCGGTAGTAGGCACGGTCGCCGTACCCGCGGAAGGCCAGCGTCGGGCCGTTGGGCGGGCCCTCGGCGGTGTGGTTGTAGACCACGTCGAGGATCACCTCGATGCCGGCCGCGTGCAGCGCCCGGACCATCTGCTTGAACTCGCGCACCTGGTCGCCGGGCCCGCTGGCCGCGCTGTAGCCGCTGTGCGGGGCGAAGAACCCGATGCTGTTGTAGCCCCAGTAGTTGGTCAGGCCCCGGGCGGTGACCTTCGCCTCGGAGACGAACTGGTGGACCGGCAGCAGCTCGACCGAGGTCACGCCCAGGTCGCGCAGGTAGCCCACCACCGCGGGTTGGGCGAGGCCCGCGTAGGTGCCGCGCAGCGGCTCGGGCACCTCCGGATGCAGCCGGGTGAACCCCTTGACGTGCAGCTCGTAGACCACGGTCTGGCTCCACGGCACCCGTGGCCGCGTGTCATCGCCCCAGTCGAAGTCGTCGTCGACGACCACCGACCGGGGCACGTACGGCGCGGAGTCGCGGTCGGCGTAGGTCAGCTCGCGCGGGTCGTAGGACCCGTGCACGGCCCGGGTGTAGGGGTCCAGCAGCAGCTTGGCCGGGTTGAACCGCAGGCCCTGCTGCGGGTCCCACCGCCCGTGGGCGCGGAAGCCGTACAGCTGGCGTGCCCCGACGCCGGGCACCCGCCCGTGCCACACGCCCAGGCTCTGCTCCGACAGCCAGCGGCGGGTCTCGCTACCCCGCTCGTCGAACAGGCACAGCTCGACCCCGCGGGCCTGCGGCGCCCAGACGGCGAAGTTGGTCGCGTCGCCGACCACGGTGGCGCCGAGCGGGGCGTGGTGGCCCGGCCACACGGGGACCTCGACCGGGGTGTTGTCGCTCACCGCACCATGGTGACGGGTGGCGGGCCTCGAGGCGGGCGAAACACGGGCAGACCACCGCTCCACTAGGCTCCGGGCCAACCGGCCCAGAGGGTCGCCCCAAGCTGGCTCGAGGAGGATCACGTGGGTGAGTTCGTACGGCTCGAGGTCGAGGACGGCGTCGGCACCATCCGGCTCGACCGACCGAAGATGAACGCGCTCAGCGTGCAGGTGCAGGAGGAGATCCGCGCCGCAGCGCTCGAGGCGACCGAGCGTGACGACGTCCGCGCGGTGGTCGTGTACGGCGGGGAGCGGGTGTTCGCCGCCGGCGCCGACATCAAGGAGATGCAGGACATGTCCTACCCCGACATGGTGGACCGGTCCGGGCCGCTTCAGTCCGCGCTGACCGCGGTGGCCCGCATCCCCAAGCCGGTGGTCGCGGCCATCACCGGCTACGCGCTGGGCGGCGGTCTCGAGCTGGCGCTGTGCGCCGACGTGCGGGTGTGCGCCGAGGACGCCAAGGTCGGACAGCCGGAGATCCTGCTCGGCATCGTTCCCGGCGCCGGTGGCACCCAGCGGCTGCCGCGGCTGGTCGGACCGGCGAAGGCCAAGGACATCATCTTCACCGGCCGGCACGTGCGCGCCGACGAGGCGCTGCGGATCGGGCTCGTCGACCAGGTGGTCCCGGCCGCGGACGTCTACGCCACCGCCCGGCAGTGGGCCGCCCAGTTCACGTCGGGCCCGACGTACGCGCTGCGTGCGGCGAAGGAGGCCGTCGACCGCGGGCTGGAGGTCGACCTCGACACCGGGCTGGAGATCGAGCGGGTGCAGTTCGCCGGCCTGTTCGCCACCGAGGACCGTGCGGTCGGCATGAGGTCGTTCGTCGAGGAGGGCCCCGGCAAGGCGAAGTTCGTCGGGCGCTGACCGGTAGCGCAGGAGTGGGCGCGATCACACCGCCCGGCCGCGTGGCCCGGGCGGCGTGACCTTGACCGTCGCCGGGCGTTAGAGCACTCGCAGGGGGCGTACTCTTCGAGGAGAAAGGGTGAAGGGAGATGTCTTCAGTGGCGGACGAGACCACCTCGGGCAAGGAGACCGCGCCGGAGGCCGAGTCCGGCGGCAAGGCCAGCCGCCGCCGTAGGCCCTCCGTGTCGGCCAAGAAGGTAGCCCACGGCGCCAAGGTCGGCTCGGACGCGATCCGGTCTCGGGTGGCGTCCATCGTCTGGCTGATCGCCGTGATCTGCGCGGCCGTCCTCGCTCTCGGCGCCCTGCTGGTGGCGCTCGACGCGAACGCGCGCAACTCGGTGGTGCAGTGGATCACCGACACCGCGGGCGTCCTGTCCGGGCCGTTCGGCGACGCCGAGGGTGGCGTCTTCAACTTCGAGAAGAAGAACGGCAGCGCCGACACCGTGAAGAACGCCCTGGTGAACTGGGGGATCGCCGCGGTCGCCTACCTCGTCGTGGGTCGGGTGGCCGACCGGATCATCCGTCCCTGAGCCGAGCCTCCTTGCCGGCAAGGGTTGTGAGGTAACCCACCACCTCGCCAGGTATGCGAGCGCTTAGCCAGCCGGTATGTTCCCGGTAGCCGTTGCGGTTGCCGCCGTGCCCGCGACGTGCTGCTCGAACCTCCGGTGAGATACGCCGGACCGACTCTCCACAGGAGGGGCCTCACTGGCCATGAACATTGTCGTCTGTGTGAAGCACGTGCCGGACGC
>JALZDI010000174.1 GCA_030862655.1 Actinomycetota bacterium
TCCATGCTCGACGGCTCAGACGCGATCGCGGACTGGCCACTGCTGAACGCGATGGTCAACGTGGCCTCCGGCGCCTCGTGGGTGTCGATCCACCACGGCGGCGGCGTCGGAATGGGGCGGTCGATCCACGCCGGGCAGGTGTGCGTGGTCGACGGCACCGCGCTGGCCGGGCAGAAGGCCGAGCGGGTGCTGACCAACGACCCGGGCATGGGAGTGATCCGGCACGTCGACGCCGGCTACGACGAGGCGGTCGCCGTGGCCGAGTCGCGCGACGTCCGCATCCCCATGCGCGAGTCGGACTGATGCGCGGGTGGGCGCTCCTCGCGTCGAGACTGCGCGAGTGCTCCGCTCCTTCGCGCCGAGACTGCGCGAGTGCCTCACCAGCGGCCGCGGTGTACGACCTCGTCGAGGCCGCGACGGCCGCGTCGCAGCGAGGGGGAACGCCGATCCGGTGCCGGGTGGCCGACGGTGATCGCGCCCACCGGTGCGTGTTCCTCGGGTACGCCGAACGCGGCGCGGAAGGCCTCGACCCGCTCCGGCGGGATGCCGAAGAAGCACGACGCGAGGTTCTCGTCCACCGCGGTGAGCAGCATCAGCAGCGACGCCATGCCGGCATCGACGTACCAGTAGGGCACCGGCCAGCGCCGCTCGTCGCGGTCGGTCCATCCCTTGTCGGGCTCGGCGTACCTGTCGAGGTAGGCGTCCTTGGTCGCCAGCGGCACCACGACCACCGGCGCGGTCTGCATGCCTGCCAGCCAGGCGTCAGGCCCGGTGTCGGGCTCAGCGAACGGCGCAGTGGTCGCCGTCCAGAACCGGTGTACGTCTTCCGGCCGGTCGAGCACGAGGAACGCCCAGCCCTGGCTGAACCCGGCGCTCGGCGCACGGGTCGCGTGCTCGAGCATCCGGTCGATGACCGCGGGGTCCACCGGCTCGTCGGTGTAGCGGCGCACCATCCGCCGACGGCGTACGACGTCGCGGAACTCCATGGCCACACCCTGCCAGGTGCGCATCCGCGGCGGGATCGCGTGAGTGGCCCTGGACGTTCGGGCAGTCTCGACGCGAGGGGGGCGGGGCGTGCGCGCGGTCTCGGCACGAGGGGGGCGGGTCGTGCGCGCGGTCTCGGCACGAAGGAGTGGCTGACGCCGGAGCCAGTCGACGCGATGGCGGTTTCCGCGGCCCGATCACGACCAGATCGTCAACTGGTGTGCGGGTGGCACACTCGCGCAGTCTCGGCGCGAAGGGGTTGGGGCGTTCGCGCAGTCTCGGCGCGAAGGGGTTGGGGCAGTCGGGCAGTCTCGGCGCGAAGGGAGCGACCGGCGTGAGCACGACCTTCACCGCCATGTTCGAGGCGATCCAGGACGTCGGGCGCAACCGGCACACCGGCGGCTACCGACGGTTCGTGTGGACCGACGCAGACCATTCGTTGCGCGAGTGGTTCGCGGGCGAGGCGGCCCGCCGCGGTCTCGACCTGCACGTCGACCGCAACGGCAACCAGTGGGCCTGGTGGGGCGACCCGACCGCCGGCGACGCCCTCGTCCTCGGCTCGCACCTCGACTCGGTGCCCGAGGGGGGCGCGTACGACGGGCCGCTCGGCGTGCTGTCGGCGTTCGCGGCGGTCGACGCGGTCCGCGCGCAGGGCCGGACCCCGACCCGGCCCGTCGCCGTGGTCAACTTCGTCGACGAGGAGGGCGCCCGCTTCGGCATCGCCTGCGCGGGATCGCGGCTGCTGACCGGCAGCCTCGACCCCGAGACCGCCCGGGCGCTGCTCGACCGCGACGGCGACACCATGGCCGACGTGCTCCGCAGGGCCGGGCGCACCCCCGAGCAACTCGGCCGCGACGACGAGGTGCTGCGCTGCGTCGGCACGTTCGTGGAGCTGCACGTCGAGCAGGGCCGCGACCTCGTCCACCGCGAGCGTGCCGTCGGCGTCGGCAGCCAGATCTGGCCGCACGGCCGCTACCGCTTCGACTTCACCGGCGAGGCCAACCACGCCGGCACCACCGCGATGGCCGACCGCCGCGACCCGATGCTCACCTACGCGGTGACCGCGCTGGCCGCCAACAAGGCCACCCGCGGGCCGGACGCGTGCGGCACCGCGGCCCGGGCCACCTTCGGCCGCCTCGAGGTCATGCCCAACGGCACCAACGCCGTGCCGTCGCGCGTGACCGCCTGGCTCGACGCGCGCGCGGCCGACGACGCGACGCTGCGCAAGGTAGTGGAGTCCGTGCGCGAGCAGGCGACCGCGGCGGCCGCCGGCGACCGTACCGGCGTCGCCATGACCGCGGAGTCGGAGTCGCCGGCCACCACGTTCGACCCCGGCCTGGCGCAGCGGATAGCCGCCCGGCTCGGGGACGCCCCGGTCATCCCGACCGGCGCCGGGCACGACGCCGGCGTGCTGGCCCTGGCAGGCGTACCCACCACGATGCTGTTCGTGCGCAACCCCACCGGCGTCTCGCACTCCCCGGCCGAGCACGCCGAGCTCGACGACTGCCTGGCGGGGATCGACGCGCTGACCACAGTGGTGCGCGACCTCGCCGGAGGCGACGCGTGACGGCGTACTGGCTGCAACGCGCGTGGCTCGGCCCCGGGCGCCTTGCCGACAAGGTGCTGCTCACCGTCGACGGCGGCCACATCGCCACCCTCGACATCGACGTCGCCGCGCCGCCGGCCACCGCGCGCCGGCTGCCCGGCCTCACCCTGCCGGGGATGGCCAACTGCCACAGCCACGCGTTCCACCGCGCGCTGCGTGGGCGCACGCAGACCGAGCGCGGCACGTTCTGGACCTGGCGGGAGCGGATGTACGCCGTGGCCGACCGGCTCGACCCGGACACCTACTTCGCGCTCGCCGCCGCGACCTACGCCGAGATGGTGGCGGCCGGTTTCACCTCCGTCGGCGAGTTCCACTACCTGCACCACGATCCCGAGGGCCAGCGGTACGCCGAGCCCAACGTGATGGGCGAGGCGCTGATCGCCGCCGCCCGCGAGGCCGGTATCCGGATCGCCCTGCTCGACACCTGCTACGTCTCCAGCGGGTTCGGCGCCGAGCCCGAGGGCGTGCAGCGCCGGTTCAGCGACGGCGACGCCGACCGCTGGGCGGAGCGGGTCACCGCCCTGGCCGACAAGCACGCCGACGAGCTGGACGTCGTCGTCGGCGCGGCGGTGCACTCGGTGCGGGCGGTCCCGCGGGCGCAGATCGCCACCGTCGCGGAGTGGGCGGCATCGCGCGGCGCGCCGCTGCACGCGCACCTCTCCGAGCAGATCGCCGAGAACGACGCGTGCATGACGGCGTACGGCGAGACGCCCGCAGCCGTGCTGTTCGAGGCCGGGGCGCTGGGCGAACGGACGACCGCCGTACATGCCACGCATCTCACCGACGCCGACATCGCGCTGCTGGGCAGCCAGGGCACGGACGCCTGCTTCTGCCCCACCACCGAACGCGACCTCGCCGACGGCGTGGGCCCGTCGCGTCGGCTGCTCGAGGCCGGTTGCCCGCTCACGCTCGGCTCGGACAGCCACTCGGTCATCGACCCGTTCGAGGAGATGCGCGCGGTCGAGCTGGACGAGCGGCTGGTCAGCAGGCGCCGCGGGCACTGGTCGGCAGACGAGCTTCTCGTCGCTGCGACATCTGCCGGTCATGCCTCGCTCGGTTTCTCCGGCGCGGGCCGGATCGCGGTCGGGGCACCCGCGGACCTGGTCACACTCGATCTGGAGTCGGTGCGTACCGCGGGCGCGGGCGACGGGGCGGAGGCGGCGGTGTTCGCCGCGTCGGCTGCCGACGTCACGCACGTCCTGAGCGCCGGAAGTCTTGTCGACAGCGGCCGGGCCGGGCGGACGCTGGGCCGCGCGATCACCAGGCTGTGGGAGGACTGAACCCGTGACCTCTACCCTCATCGACGGCATCGGCCAGCTGGTCACCTGTGACCCGACGCTGGGCGACGGCTCGCCGCTCGGCGTCGTGGACGACGCCGCGCTGCTCGTGCTCGGGGACCGGGTGATGTGGGCCGGCCCGAGGGCGGAGGCGCCGGCGGCCGACACCGCCGTGGACGCCGGCGGCCGCGCGGTGATCCCCGGTTTCGTGGACTCGCACAGCCACCTGGTGTTCGCCGGCGACCGGTCGGCTGACTTCGCCGCGCGGATGGAGGGCCGTCCCTACTCCACGGGCGGGATCAAGACCACCGTCGGCGCCACCCGGGCGGCCACCGACGAGCAGCTCGCCGCGCAGGTCTCACGTCATATCGACGAGATGTTGCGCCAGGGCACGACCACGGTCGAGACCAAGAGCGGCTACGGGCTGACCACCCACGACGAGGCGCGCGCGCTCGCGGTGGCGCGGCAGTTCACCCCCGAGACCACGTTCCTCGGCGCGCACGTGGTGGCGCCCGAGTACGCCGAGGATCCCGGCGCCTACGTCGACCTCGTCACCGGCCCGATGCTGCAGGCCTGCACCCCGCACGCGCGCTGGGTGGACGTGTTCTGCGAGCGCGGCGCCTTCGACGCGGACCAGGCGCGGGCGGTCCTGCGCGCAGGCCTGGACGCCGGTCTCGAGGCGCGGGTGCACGCCAACCAGCTGGGCCACGGCCCGGGCGTGCAGGTCGCCTGCGAGGTGGGCGCGGCCGCGGCCGACCACCTCACGTTCCTCTCCGACGAGGACGTCGCCGGGCTGCGCGACGCGGGGGTGGTGGCCACGCTGTTGCCGGGGGTGGAGTTCTCGACCCGCTCGCCGTACCCGGACGCGCGCCGGCTGCTCGAGGCCGGCGTCACGGTCGCGCTGGCCTCGGACTGCAACCCCGGCTCGTGCTACTCCTCGTCGATGCCGCTGTGCGTCGCGCTCGCCGTACGCGAGATGTGCATGAGCCCCGCCGAGGCGGTGTGGTCGGCGACCGCGGGGGGTGCGGCGGCGTTGCGACGCCACGACGTCGGCCGGCTGTCGGCGGGAGCGCGCGCCGACCTCGCCGTGCTGGACGCGCCGACCTACGTGCACCTGGCCTACCGGCCCGGCGTACCCCTGGTCGCCGCCGTCTGGCAGCGCGGT
>JALZDI010000175.1 GCA_030862655.1 Actinomycetota bacterium
GCCCGAGGCCGCGACCGCGAACGCCAGCGCGACCAGGAACGCGATGTTGAGGTTCTGCGCGAAAATCGACAGCACGATCGCCACGGCGCCGATCCCGAACGCCGCGACGCGCGCCACCTTCACCTCCTGACCCTCGGTGACCGCACCCTTCTTGATCACGTTGGCGTAGATGTCGTGCGCCACCGACGATGCCGACGTCAGGGTGAGGCCGGCCACGACCGCCAGGATGGTCGCGAACGCGACCGCGGAGATGAGCGCCAGCAGCACCGAGCCGCCGAACGAGCCCTCGCCGCCGCCGACCGCCTCGGCGAGCCGCGGGGAGGCCAGGTTGCCCGACTCGTCCAGGTTCCCGGTGTCGAGCAGTGCGGCCGCGCCGAAGCCCAGCGCCAGGGTCATCAGGTAGAAGGCGCCGATCAGCGTGATCGCCCACAGCACCGACGTACGCGCGTCCTTGCTGGTCGGGGTCGTGTAGAAGCGGATCAGGATGTGCGGCAGACCGGCGGTGCCCAGCACCAGCGCGAGCGCCAGGCTGATGAAGTCGATCTTGGTCAGCAGGTCGGTGCCGTAGACCAGGCCCGGCTGCAGGAAGGCGTCGCCCTGGCCGGAGTTCTCCGCGGCCGCGCCGAGCAGCTCGGACAGGTTGAACCCGAACTGGGCGAGCACCAGGACCGTCACCAGGATCGTGCCGCCCATGAGCAGCACCGCCTTGACGATCTGCACCCAGGTGGTGCCCTTCATGCCGCCGACGGTGACGTAGAAGATCATCAGCAGGCCGACGACGGCGATCGTGATGTTCTTCAGTGCGCCGCTCTCCACGCCGAGCAGCAGCGCCACCAGCGTGCCCGCGCCGACCATCTGCGCGAGCAGGTAGAAGATCGAGACCACGACCGTGGACGTGGCCGCGGCCATGCGCACCGGGCGCTGGCGCATCCGGTACGCGAGCTGGTCGGCCATCGTGTAGCGGCCGGAGTTGCGCAGCAGCTCGGCGACCAGCAGCAGGGCCACGAGCCAGGCGACCAGGAAGCCGATGGAGTAGATGAAGCCGTCCATGCCGCCGAGCGCGATCAGGCCGGAGATGCCGAGGAACGACGCGGCGGACATGTAGTCACCGGAGATCGCGAGGCCGTTCTGGACCCCGCTGAACGACCGGCCGCCGGAGTAGTAGTCGGTGGTTCCCGAGGTCTGACGGCTCGCCCAGATCGTGATGCCGATCGTCACAGCGACGACAGCGAAGAAGAGGACTGCGGTGATCACCTGGTCGCTCATCGGCCGACCCCTTCCTCGTACTCGCGCTGCAGCTTGCCCGCGATCGGGTCGAGGTGCTTGGCGGCGTGCCGCGAGTAGAGCCAGGCGATACCGAACGTGGACGCGAACTGCAGCAGCCCGAACACCAGCGCGACGTTGACGTTGCCGATGACCTTGGTGTTCATGAAGTCGTTGGCCCAGTTGCTCATGAAGACGAACAGCAGGTACCAGACCATGAAAGCTACGGTCGCCGGGATCGCGAAGCCGCGATAGCGGCGGCGCAGGTCCTGGAACTCGGCGCTGGCATGGACTTGCTCGTAGGCGTAGTGCTGGGTGGGCGAGCTCTCCTCCGCCACCGTGGTCACCTCACTCGCAGGCTGTGGGACATGACTGCGGGTCAGTCACGTGATGGCGGTCACGGTAGGGAGACGGGGTGTTGCGGCGACAGCACCGTGGCGCGGCAAGCGGCGAACGGGTCGGCTGTCTCGTCGTACGGCGGTCGCGTCAGCGGTGAACGGTCGCTCGCGTACGACGAGCGGTGGGGGCTGCGCCGGCGACCGCGGGCGTGGCGGCGAGCATGGCGTGACTGCGGCGGGGCCGCAGCACCACCGCGGCGAGCACGACGCCGGCCCACGCCGCCGCCACCAGCACGGCGGCGGCCACGTCGCTGAGCCGGTGCCAGCCGGCCACGACGGTGGCCACCCCGACCACCAGGCTCGCGGCGGTCCCGACCAACGCGGCGGGGACCCGCAGGGCCGGCGGGGCGATCAGCGCGAGCCCGAGGAAGACCGAGGCGACGACGGTGGTGTGCCCGCTCGGCAGCGAGTTCGGCGCACCCAGCGCGAGCAGGTCGGGACGCTCGAAGACGTAGCTCTTGAGCAGCTGTGTGGTCGCGTTGGCGCCGACGACGAGCACCAGCGCGCCGCCCGCGTGCCAGGGCGAGCGGCGTAGCAGCGCCAGCACCGCGGGCACCGCGCCCACGGCCAGCACGACCGGGAGGGTGAACAGGGAGAGCACAGCCTCCGACGCCTGCTCGACCACGACCGGTGCCATCGCCGCGCGCTGCAGCAGCGCCTGGTCGACCGCCTGGCCCAGCTCGGTGCCGACGAAGACGCGGTAGACGAGCACGGTGGTGAGGGCGCAGCACGCCGCCAGCAGCAGCCCGAGGGCTGCCGCCGATCCGCGTCGCTTCACCGTCATGGAGCCAACACTGCCCGATCGGATCAAGCCGCGCCGGCGGAATCGCTGAGATTTCAGGGGCGCGTGCGACGCGTGAGACCCACCCGCGTCGCCCGGGGCTGGAAGTCGCCCCGGTCGACGTCGATCTGCTCGGGCATGTGCAGGCGGACCATGGTGCGGGCGGTGTTCGGCGCCATCCGCCGCGGAGTGGCGAGCGACACCCCGACCATCACCGCGAACGCGACCGGCACCGTCCACGCCCCGGGCTGGGTCAGTAGCGCACCGGCCCATCCGCCGTCCACCACGCCGAGCACGGTGAGCACGACCGCGCCGCCGGACAGCCCGCCGCCCACCAGCAGCCCGCAGATCGCCCCCACGTCGGTGAGCCGGCGCCACCAGATGCCCAGCACCAGCAGCGGGCAGAACGTCGAGGCCGCCACCGCGAAGGCCAGCCCGACCACCTGAGCGATCGGCAGGTCCTGCGCCAGCAGCGCGAGCACCAGCGGTACGGCGACCGCGACCAGGCCGGCGACCCGGAACGCGGTGACGCCGGGCAGCCATCGCCCGAGCAGGTCCTGGCTGAGCACGCCGGCCACCGACACCGTCAGCCCCGAGGACGTGGACAGGAAGGCGGCGAACGCGCCCGCGGTGACCAGGGCGCCGAGCGCGTCGCCGAGGACGCCCTCGACCATCCGGCCGGGCAGCTCGAGCACGACGGTGTCGGCCCGGCCTCCGTCCAGCAGGTCCGGGGCGTACACCCGGCCGAGCGCGCCGTACACCGCCGGCAGCAGGTAGAAGCCCCCGAGCAGCCCGAGCACGACCAGCGTCGTCCGCCGGGCCGCCCGGCCGTCGGGGTTGGTGTAGAAGCGCACCAGCACGTGCGGCAGGCCCATCGTGCCCAGGAAGGTCGCGAGGATCAGCGAGTACGTCGCGTAGACGGGGTGGTCGACGCCGCTCGACAGCGGCTGCACCCAGTCGGCGCCCGCCAGTGCGTCGCCGCCGACGGCGGCCTGCACAGGCGACGCCCACCCGTCGGCGCCCCAGCGCAGCAGCAGGAACACCAGCGGCACCAGCAGCGCGGTGAGCTTCAGCCAGTACTGGAAGGCCTGCACGAACGTGATGCTGCGCATCCCGCCGGAGAGCACGTTGATGCCGACGACCAGCGCGATGACCGCGCCGCCCACCCACCCCGGCGCGCCGGTGACCGTGCGCAGCGTGATGCCGGCGCCCTGGAACTGCGGCAGCAGGTAGAGCCAGCCGATCGCGACCACCAGCACGCTGGAGATCCGGCGCACGTGCGCCGACTCCAGGCGCGCCTCGGCGAAGTCGGGCAGCGTGTAGGCGCCGGAGCGGCGCAGCGGGGCCGCGACCAGCACCAGCAGCACCAGGTAGCCGGCGGTCCAGCCGACCGGGTACCACAGCATGTCGGCGCCGAAGGCCAGCACCAGCCCGGCGACGCCGAGGAAGGAGCCGGCCGACAGGTACTCGCCGCCGATGGCCGAGGCGTTCCACAGCGGGCCCACGGACCGGGAGGCGACGTAGAAGTCGCTGGTCGTGCGGCTGAGCCGCAGCCCGAGGGCGCCGATCAGCAGCGTCGCCACCGCGACCAGGGTGACCGCGGCGATGCTCGCGGCCGGGTTCATGCGGGGTCCCCGCGGCGGCGTGAGCGGAGCGAGCGGTCTCGTGCGGTGCTCATGAACGCTCCACCAGGTCGGAGAACTCGCGCTCGACCCGTTCGGCCTGGCGGACGTAGAACCAGCCGAGCACGACCATGGCCGGGTAGACCAGACCGGCCAGCAGCAGCCACGGCAACGGCAGGCCGAGCACCTGCGCCTGCCGCAGCGACGGCACCAGGGCGAACAGCGCCGGCAGGCCACCGATGAGCACGCCCACCACGCTCAGCAGCAGCAGCGCGAGGCGGCGCTGGGTCGCGATCAGCGAGCGCATGTAGACCTCGCCGACCTCGGTCTGCGCGTCGATCTCGTGGGTCACCGCGACCTGGCGGCGCCGGGTGGCGCTGCCGTGCGGGCTGGTGACCCGGACCCTGCGTGAGGGCGGCGGCTCGCTCATGGCTGGGTGGAGCGGGTGGGCAGGGTCTGCCGTCGTAGCCGCTCACGCAGCCCGCGGGTGTGCCGACGGGCCACCTGAAGCTCGGCCCCGCCGACCACGACCGTGCAGCGCCCGGCGTCCATGCGCACCTCGTCGATGTGGGCGGTCGCCACCAGCAGGCTGCGGTGGATGCGGACGAACCCCGCCTCGGCCCAGCTCTGCTCGAGCGTGCTGAGCGGGATGCGTAGCAGGTGACTGCCGTCGGCGGTGTGCAGCCGGGCGTAGTCCCCCTGCGCCTCGACGTAGGTGATCTCACTGCGGTGGACGAACCGGGTGACGCCGCCGAGCTCGACCGCGATGGTCTCGTCGGCCTCCGGCTCGGCGGTGTCCGCGGTGGCCTCCACGACCCGGCGCACGGCCTCGCCGAGCCGCTCGGCCCGGACGGGCTTGAGCAGGTAGTCGACCGCGTGC
>JALZDI010000023.1 GCA_030862655.1 Actinomycetota bacterium
CGCCCCGGCGGTGCGTCACCGGGCGCGGTCGGCGTTCGCCCGGCTGGCGCAGGCCGAGGCGCAGGTGCACGGCACGGCCGCCGACGACGTGCACTTCCACGAGGTCGGCGCGCTGGACGCGATCGCCGACGTGGTGGGGGTCTGCGCCGGCCTGGACCATCTGGGGCTGACCGCGCTGCACGCCTCGCCGGTCGCGCTGGGTGGTGGAGGTGTGCAGTCCGCGCACGGGCGGCTCGCCGTACCCGCGCCGGCGGTGGTGGCGCTGCTGCGCGGCGTGCCGACGTACGGCGGGCCCGCCGAGGTCGAGCTGTGCACGCCCACCGGCGCCGCCCTGCTGGTGGAGTGGGTGGACGCCTGGGGCCCGCAGCCGTCGATGACCACGACCGGCGTCGGTGTCGGGGCGGGTGGGCGCGACCTCGAGGAGCACGCCAACGTGCTGCGGCTGCTCACCGGCGTCGAGAGCACGGCGCCCGCGGAGGGCACTGCGGACCCGCACGACGGCCGCGGCACCCGCGTGGTCGAGTGCAACGTCGACGACCTCGACCCGCGGCTGTGGCCGGAGGTGCTCACCGCGCTGCTGGACGCCGGGGCCAGTGACGCCTGGCTGACGCCGATCCTGATGAAGAAGGGCCGGCCGGCGCACACGCTGTCGGTCCTGGTCCCGCCCGACCGGGTGCCGGCGGTGCGCCGTGTCGTGTTCACCCAGACCACGAGCATCGGCGTGCGCGAGACACCGGTCGACAAGGTCGCGCTGGAGCGCAGCGACCGTGTGGTCGATGTCGACGGCCACCCGGTCCGGGTCAAGGTGGCCCGGCACGAGGGTGCGGTGGTGAACGCGCAGCCGGAGTACGACGACGTGCTGGCCGCGGCGGGGGCCACCGGCGAGCCCGTCAAGTCCGTCCTCGCCCGTGCCGCAGCAGCAGCCCGGGCGCTCTGGTGAGGGCCGCGTGGATCTTCACGTCATCCTGACGACATTCGGCTTGATCCTGCCCGTCGAGCTGCCGGACAAGACGTTCGTGGCCGCGCTGGTGCTGTCGGCGCGCTACCGGCCGCTGCTGGTGTGGGTCGGCGTCGGTGCGGCGTTCTTCGTGCAGACGCTGGTCGCGGTCACCGCCGGCCAGCTGGCCACCCTGCTCCCCCGGTGGATCCTGCTCGCGGTGGCGGCGGGCATCTTCACGCTCGGCACGGTCGTGCTGCTGCGCACCGCCAAGGGCGCCGACGAGGCCGAGCGCGAGCAGGAGCAGGAGTTCGAGGCCAAGGGCGCCCAGGCGCGCACCGGCTGGCGTGCGGTCGGCGCGTCGTTCCTGGTGCTGTTCGCCGCCGAGTGGGGCGACCTCTCGCAGCTGCTGACGATCAGCCAGGTGGCCCGCACCGACGACCCGGTGTCGGTGTTCGCTGGTGCCTGGGCGGCGCTGTTGCTGATCTCCGGGCTGGCGGTGTTCGTCGGCCGGCTGCTGCTGCGCTGGCTGCGGCTCGCGGTGCTGCACTACATCGGCGCCGGCGTGTGCACGGTGTTCGCCGTGCTCACCCTGGTGGAGCTCACCCGCCTATAGGCTCGCGGCATGACGAACCAGCCTGGCCGGCCCGGGGTCGACAGCGAGGTCGGCCGACTGCGCACGGTGCTGCTGCACCGGCCCGGTCCCGAGCTCCAGCGGCTCACGCCGCGCAACAACGACACGCTCCTGTTCGACGGCATCCCGTGGGTGGGGCGCGCCCAGGAGGAGCACGACGTGTTCGCCGAGGCGCTGCGCGTGCGCGGGGTCGAGGTGCTCTACCTGGTCGACCTGCTGGTCGAGACGCTCGCCGACCCGCAGGCCCACCAGACCGCGGTCAAGGAGGTCGTGCGCGACCTGCGCCTCGGTGACACCCTGCGCACCTACCTGCGGCAGGCGCTGGCCGAGCTGGGCCCCGCCGAGCTGGCCGAGGTGCTCACCGCGGGCCTGCGCAACGACGAGGTGCGCGGCGGCCACGGCATCGTCACCAGCCTGCTCGGCCACGACGACTTCCTCGTGGACCCGCTGCCCAACCTGCTGTTCACCCGCGACTCGAGCGTGTGGATCGGCGACCACGTGGCCGTGACCAGCCTGGCGATGCCCGCCCGCGCCCGCGAGACCCAGCTGACCGACCTGATCTACCGCCGCCACCCGCGCTTCGCCGGCACCCGCCGGGTGTACGACTGGCAGCTCGAGCACGTCGAGGGCGGCGACGTGCTGCAGCTGGCACCCGGCGTACTCGCGGTGGGCGTGGGTGAGCGTACGACGCCCGCGGGCGCCGAGCGGCTGGCCCGCCGGGTGTTCGCCGAGGGGCTCGCGCACACGGTGCTCGCCGTACCCATCGCCCAGGAGCGCGCGACCATGCACCTCGACACGGTGTGCACGATGGTCGACACCGACGCGATCGTGATGTATCCCAACGTCGCCCACACGCTGTCCGCGCTCGCGATCACCTCACCGGAGAGCCGCCGGACCGGCCAGGAGCCGGGCGACCCCGGCCACGTGCCCCTCGAGGTGGCGCCGGCCGAGCCGTTCCTGGTGGCCGCCGCCAAGGCGATGGGCATCGACACGCTGCGCCAGATCGACACCGGCCTCGACCCGGTGACGGCCGAGCGCGAGCAGTGGGACGACGGCAACAACACGCTCGCGGTCGCGCCGCGGGTCGCGGTGGCCTACGAGCGCAACGTGGAGACCAACCGGCGGCTGGAGGAGCACGGCATCGAGGTGGTCGCGATCTCCGGCTCCGAGCTCGGCTCCGGGCGCGGCGGTCCGCGGTGCATGTCCTGCCCGATCACCCGCGAGCCGCTGCCGACGGCCTGAGCCCGAACGACGACGACCCCTCCCCGGCGGGTGCCGGGAAGGGGTCGTGTCGGGTCTGGGCCGGAGTCAGGGCAGCTGCAGCTGCTGGCCGACGAAGATCAGGTTCGGGTCGCTGATCTCGTCGTCGTTGGCCGCCCACAGGGCACGCCAGCCCACGCCCTGGGCGTCGGCGATCTTGGACAGCGTGTCGCCGGCCTTGACCGTGTAGGTGCCGCCGTCGGCGGGCGCCTCACGGTCGCCGCTGCGGGTCGCGCGGTCGGGGCTGGAGGGCGTGCCCGCGGCGTCACCGCTGTCGAGCCCGAGCTCGGACGAGCACGCCGGCCAGGCGCCCCAGCCCTGCGCGTCCAGCACCTTCTCGGCGATCGCGATCTGCTGCTCGCGGGTCGCCTGGTCGGCGGTGGAGGCGTACCGCTCGCCGCCGAAGCCGTCCCAGGTCGAGTCGGAGAACTGCAGACCGCCGTAGTAGCCGTTGCCGGTGTTGATCTGCCAGTCGCCGCCGGACTCACACTGGGCGAGCCGGTTCCAGGTGCTGTCGGTGGCGGCGTGGGCGGTCCCGGCGGTGGCCAGGGGTGCGGCCAGGGCAGCGGCGGCCGAGAAGCCGGTGGCGGCGCGCCGGGCGGTACGACGGCGGGTCGGGGTTGCACGATGACGTGGCGCGTAGGCCATGGGTTGTCCCTCTCCGACGCCTGCGAGGTGAGCTGACGGGTTCGGGCGGAGAGTGCCCGGCCGCGGCGCGGCTTCACCCCTGGTCCCTGCGACTCGGTCCCGAGAACCGCGGAACCTGTTGGGTCCCCCGCTCCCACCCCGTCCGGATCTGTACGACAAGGGGCCCGCGGCGGTGGGGTGGGACTCGGCGTGCCACCACGGACTCGATCGGTCGAAGTCAGCGACCCTACGTGGACGACCGGAGACGCATCAAGTGGTCCGCGCCCGGGTGTGGGCGAGGTCGCATGCGGGTTCCGGTGCGGCCGAATGCCGTTGAAGCCAGCCCTGCTGACATTGGAAAAGCCCGGTCGTTGCCGACGGGGGATACAGCAACGACCGAGCTCTAGATGAAACCTTAACCATCAGCCGAGCCCGGCCACAAGTCGGCGGCTCCGCATTTGGCGGGGTTCACGCGGGTGCGCCGCGCGGGTACGCCGTGCGGCCGCGGCCAGCGGTCGGTCATGGTCGGTCAGCGGATCGTCAGCTGCCGGTTGCGCAGCCCGGCCAGGGCGGACCGCTCGTCGCCCGTCAGCGCGCCGTCGTCGGCGAGCGCGTCGCCCAGGCGCTCGCCGAAGGCGGCCGCCGGCTCCTCGAGCACCTCCGCGCCGGTGCCGACCGGCAGGTCCCACACCGGCACCAGCAGACCGTGCGAGCGGAACGACCCGACCAGCCGGCTGCCCTCGACCAGCGAGTCGGCGCCGCGTGCGTGCAGCCGGGCGAGGGCGGTCAGCAGCCGGTCCTCCTCGTGCGGCATCACCCAGCGCAGGTGCTCCTTGGTGCCGACGTCGCACCAGTAGGCCGCCTCCACCGAGCCCAGCCGACTGGTGGGGACCGCCGCGGCGTTCGCGTTCTCCAGCGAGGCTGCGACCTCGCCGGTCGGGTCGTCGACGTCGGCGACCCAGAAGTCGAAGCCCCGGTGCACGGTGACCTCGAAGGGGGCGTCGGCGGCGACCAGGTCCTGCATGCGCGGACCCGGCCCGGGCAGCTCGTGCAGCGCCACCGCCGCGCCCGGCTCGGCCTCGAGCGCGAGCTCGGTGGTGCGGGCGAGGTCGCGGCTGGCGTCACCGGAGTCGTGCTGCACCTGCAGGCCGAGCCAGATCGCGCCGTCGTCGCGGACCAGCGCCGGCCAGGTCATCGGCAGCAGGCTGCACACCTGCACCGTCCGGTCGGTGCCGGTAAGCGACAGCGGGGCGGTGGCCGCGGGCACGAACTCGCGCATCGCCACCCAGTCGCACTCACCGGGCAGGCCCTCGAAGGTGCGGCTGACGAACGGCGTGGTGGCGTCGACGCTGCCGTGACACGCCTTGTAGCGGCGACCGGAGCCGCAGGGGCACGGCTGCCGCGGCCCCACCTGGGCGTCGGCGGCCGAGGTGGTCGTGGCTGTCCTGGACCTGGTGCGCGCGCGCTTGCTCACCCGCGTCAGGGTACGTCGAGCTCGGCCCACACCGTGGTGCCGGCCTCGGCGTCCTCGACCCCCCAGCGGCTGGCGAGGGAGGACACGATGCCCAGACCACGGCCACCGGTCGCCATCTCCCCGGGGCGGCGGGCGGTCGGGGCGCTGCGCGGGGAGCCGCCGTCGGTGACGCTCAGGCACAGGGCGTGGGGACGCACGCTCCAGGCGACGGCGATGGTGTCGTCGGGCAGCGGCCGGGCATGGCGCAGAGAGTTGGCGACCAGCTCGCTGACCACCACACGCGCGTCGTCGACCCGACCGGCCGGGAACCGGTCGCTGAGGTCTCGCCGCAGGCGCTCGCGGGCCGCCCGCACGCTCGCGCCGTGGAAGTCCAGCCTCATCGAGCAGCCTCCCTCCTGGTGCGAGGTGCTGCGCACGCCTGCCATCCGCTGCCCCACGTCATTGATCGCTCATCCACTGCCATCACCGAGAGTGCCCGGTGTGACGCGGTGCAAACCACACCGCTGCGAGACGGCGGCCACGTCGCGCCGTGGTTTAGCCGGGGCTCCACCGGGTCACACCGGCGGGCGCTCGACGGACGGGCCGGCAGCCGGCCCGGCGCCGAACACCTCGCGCGCGAGCCGCGGCCGGTCGGTGATGACCGCGTCGACCCCGAGCTCCTGACACAGCAGCAGGTCCTGCTCGGAGTTGACCACCCACACGTAGACGTCATGCCCGCACGCTCGCATCCGCGCCACCCACTCGGGGTTGCGCCGGACCAGGGCGCAGGAGACCGCCACACCGCCGACCCCGCGCGGCAGGTCCCCCCGACGTACGCGCAGCGGGAGCTCGCGGCCGAAGACCCAGGCCAGCGGGACCGCGGGGGCCAACCGCGTCATCCGACGGAGCGACAGCTGCGAGTCGCTGATCACCCGGACCGGTGCGGAGGCGCCGCGCGGGCCGGGCTGGGCCCAGCCGAAGTCCTCCAACAGGTCGACCAGCCGGCGCTCCACCCAGCCGGAGTACCGCGTCGGGTGCTTGGTCTCGATGAACAGCTCGACCGGCGCGGGATGGTCCCGGACCATCGTCAGCAGGTCACGCAGCGTGAGCAGGGCGAGCTGGCTCCGGTCGGGCAGCTCGGCCTCGTCGTCCAGGTCCGCCCACGGGTTCTTCCAGGTGGCCCAGTCCAGCTCGTTCAGCTGCTCCAGCCGCTTGGTCGACACCACGCCGCGGCCGTCGGACGTGCGCTCGAGACGCCGGTCGTGCAGGCACACCAGGTGCCCGTCGCGGGTCATCCGCACGTCGCACTCCAGGGCGTCGGCCCCGTCGGCCAGGGCCTGCCGGAACGCGAACAGGGTGTGCTCGGCCACCTCGTCGCTGGCCCCGCGGTGCGCCACCACCCGCGGGTGCTGTCGTCCCGGGGGGTCGGGGCCCGTCGACGCGCCGGTCATCGCCGGCCGCCTAGCCGCTGCTCCACCCGGCGTACCCCATGAACAGCGTGCCCTGCCCCGCGTTCGGGCGGAACAGCGACACCACCGCGGCCAGCAGGCCCAGCGACACCAGCACGAAGCCGGCGCCGACCACGGACAGGCCGAGGGCGGCCTGGTCGGCACGCTCCGGCTCCCCGTCGGTGAGCGAGGCGACGTAGCAGCCGAGGGTGACCACCGCCAGCCCGGCGGCTACCGCGCATGCGCCGGTGAACCCGAGCGGCCCCAGTCGCAGCCGGCGCACGGCCCGGGGCAGCAGCCACAGCAGCAGCGCGAGCGCGACGAGCCCCAGGGTGGTCCACCACCAGCCCGAGTCGAGGGCGTCGCTGCTGCGGGCGGCCGCGGCCGAGACCGCGGTCGGTCCGGCCTTCCCGGCCTCCCCCGCCCCCTCGGCCATCGCGTGGATGTCGACGAAGATCGCCCGGCGGGCGGTGAGGGCCCAGCCGGCGTAGCCCAGCCCGGTGAGTCCGGCCACCGCCAGTGCAGTCGCGGCCACGGCCTTCCACACCCCGGGTCCTCCCTGGTGCCGCCATCGAGGGCTCCTGTCCCGAGCATATGCGTCCGTCTCGGGGCAGCGGGCCCACCGGCGCGCCGAGCGGGGTGGACGGCCGGTTGGGCCGGTCAGCCGTGGGAGCGCAGGAACCGGCCGAAGTGCGGCACCGTGAACGCGACCGCGCCCCGTTCGGCGGCGTACACGAGTCCCTTCTTGATCAGGCCGTCACGGGCCGGGGAGAGGCTCTGCGGCCTGCGGGCGAGCCGGGCGGCGACGTCGGCGGTGGGCACCGGGCCGTCACGGGTGTCGACGCCGCAGTCGGCCATCGCGCGCATGTAGTCGCGCTCGGCCGGTGTGGCCCGCTCGAACCGCGCGCCGAAGAACCCGACCGCCAGCTCGGCCTCGGCCTCGGGCGCGGCCTCCTTGATGTCGACCGCGCGGATCGGCGACTCCGGCGCGGCGTCCCACGCGACCTTGCCGTAGGCCTGCACGAAGTAGGGGTAGCCGTCGGTCAGCTCGTAGAGCCCGTCGAGGGCGTCGTCCTCGAAGTCGGCGTCCTCGCTGGCCGCGGGGATCCGGAGCGCGCGGTCGGCGGCGTCGCGCGGCAGCCGGTCGACGACGACGTAGCGGAACAGCCGCTCGGCGTACGACCGGCTCGCCGACAGCGCGACCGGCAGGTGCGGCAGCCCGGCGCCGACGAGGACCAGCGGCGCACCCTGCTGGCTGATCTCGTGGCAGGCGGCGCACAGCGCGGCCAGCTCGTCCGGCGGGACGTCCTGCATCTCGTCGACGAACAGCGCCACCCCGACCCCGAGGTCGAGGGCGAGGTCGGCGACGTCGGTGAACAGCTCGGTCAGGTCGAGCTCGAAGTCGCCGGAGTCGGCTCGACCCTTGGTGGCGGGTACGTCGGTCGGCGGGCTCCAGCGCACGCCCTTGCGGTCCTCCAGCCGGGTGCGCAGCGCGAACGACTTGAGCACACCGGCCACCGCGTCGACGCGGTCGGGGTCGCGGTGCCGGTGGCCGACCTCGCGCACGGCGGCGTGCACCGCCTGCGCCAGCGGCAGCCGCAGGCTCTGGTCTGGCCGGGCCTCGATCTTGGCCGTGCCCCACGCGCGGTGCACGGCGCGGCTGCGCAGCGCGTTGAGCAGCACGGTCTTGCCGACGCCCCGAAGGCCCGAGAGCACCATCGACCGCTCGGGCCGGCCGGCGGCCACCCGCTCCAGCGTCACGTCGAACTGGCCGATCTCGCGGTCGCGGCCGGCCAGCTCCGGCGGCCGCTGCCCCGCCCCGGGGGCGTACGGGTTGCGCACTGGGTCCACGATGCGACTGTATGGGGCGCTCTAGCCGATTCCGTAGATGTGGCTATCGCCCCCAATCGCGTGTCGCGCCCGCGTCGGCCGCCCTGGATTTCGCATGTAACCGCCTGTTCTCCCTGCTTCCCTCCCGGAATTCGCGGCGGGAGGGGTGCAGAACAGGCGGTTACACCGCGTTTCCCCCGGGGCCGGTGACGCCGGGTTCGCGTCGCGGCGGGGCTACTTGAGCAGGCGGGACATCCGGCGGTCGGCCAGCGGCTTGCCGCCGGTCTGGCAGGTCGGGCAGTACTGCAGCGCCCGGTCGGCGAAGGACACCTCGCGGATCGTGTCGCCGCACACCGGGCAGGCCTCGCCCGCGCGCCCGTGCACCCGCAGCCCGGTCTTCTTCTCCGCCTTCAGCTCGGCCGCGGCCAGGCCGTGCGAACGGGCGATCGCGTCGCCGAGCACGTCCAGGATGGCCTCGTGCAGCCGCGCGCTCTCCTCGTCGGTGAGCGCGGAGCTGGGCTTGTACGGCGAGAGCCTCGCCGCGTGCAGCACCTCGTCGGAGTACGCGTTGCCGATGCCCGCGACCACCGACTGGTCGCGCAGCGTCCCCTTCACCTGAGCGCGTCCGGCCCGGGCCAGGATCTCGCGCAGCCGCGACAGCGTGAACTCCTCGGCCAGCGGGTCGGGCCCCAGCCGGGCGATACCGGGGACCTCCGCGACGTCGCGTACGACGTACAGCGCCAGCCGCTTCTGGGTGCCGGCCTCGGTGACGTCGAAGCCGGAGTCGTCGTCGAGCACGACCCGGGCGGCCAGCGGTCCCTTGCCCAGCCGCAGCGGCGTCCTGGGCACCGCGTCACGCCAGCGCACCCAGCCGCCCCGGGACAGATGCATCACCAGGTGCAGCCCGGAGGCCTCCACGTCGAGGAACTTGCCGTGCCGGTGCACCCCGTCGACGAGCAGGCCGTGCAGCGCGGTCACCGGCGGGTCGAACGTCTTCAGCGCGCTGAACGCCACGACCTCGACGCGGGCGATCGCACGCTCGGTCAGCCGGTCACGAAGATCGTCGGCCAGCGCCTGCACCTCGGGCAGCTCGGGCACTCCCCCAGTATGGCCGGAGCGGGCGCCCTCAGCGGGCGAAGGCCTCGGGCAGCGGCGCCTTCAGCGCGCGGCGCAGCGAGCGGAGGTACTCGCGCCGCGGCACCTCGACCACGCCGAGCCGGGCCAGGTGCGGTGTCTGCCACTGCACGTCGACCAGCCGGCGACCGGCGTGCGCGTCGCGCAGCACGTCGACCAGGCCCACCAGCGCCACCTTCGACGCGTCGCGCTGGTGGTGGAACATCGACTCGCCCGCGAACAGCCCGCCCACGGCGACGCCGTACAGCCCCCCGGCCAGCCGCCCGTCGACGTCCCACGCCTCCACGGAGTGCACCCACCCGTCGTGGTGCAGCCGCGTGTAGGCGGCGACCACGTCTTCGGTGATCCAGCCGCCGTCGCGCTCGGGGTCGGCGCAGGCCCGGATCACCGCGTCGAAGGCGGTGTCGACGCGGATCTCGTACTTCGCGCACGACTGCCGCAGCGACCGGCTGACCCGCAGCCCGTCCAGCGGCAGCACCCCGCGCCGGGCCGGCGACCACCACAGCATCGTCGCGGTGTCGGGCACCGGCATCGGGAACAGCCCGTTGCGGTAGGCCGCGAGCAGCGTGCCCGGCTCGAGGTCGGCCCCGCTCCCGACGAGGTCGTCCTCGCCGGCGATCTCGGGCGAGGGCATCTCCCACTGCGTCTGCGGTGGCTCGGTCGGCACCCGACCATCCTGCCAAAGGCGGTTTCCCGCCCGCCCGTAGCATGCACGGCATGAGCGTGGGAAGTCGGCTGGGCAGGGCGCTCGCGCCGCTCGGCGTCAGGGTCGCGCCCCGGCAGGCCACCGGGTTCGTGCGCCAGGTCCTCGAGCTGGCCATCGACGGGTTCGGTCGCTACCCGGGGGCGGCGCAGGCCGGCGAGCGGCGCCGGAGGGCGGCCAAGGGCGACGTCGACCGCGCGATCCACGACGTGATCGAGTCGCACGTGCGCCTCGCCGGGCTGCAGGGCTTCGTCACCAACCTCGGCGGCGTGGTCACCCTGGCCGTGACCATCCCCGCGAACGTGGCCGGCCTGGCGGTCCTGCAGGCCCACATGGTCGCGACGATCGCGCACCTGCGCGGCTACGACCTCGAGGACGGCCGCGTGCGCAACGCCGTACTCGTCTGCATGCTCGGCGACGACTCGGTCAAGGAGCTGGTCAAGAAGAAGCGGCTGCCGTCGTCGCCGCTGGGCATCGCGACCGCGCCGGTGCACGACCCCGGCCTCGACCAGCGCATCGCCTCGGAGGTGACGCAGGAGCTGGTAGCCAAGGTCGGCGGCAAGCGGATGGTCACCGCGGTCGGTCGCCGGGTGCCCGTGCTCGGCGGTGGCGTGGGCGCCGTCAGCGACGGTTTCTCGACCTGGCGGGTGGGCCGGTACGCCGACCTGGCACTCCCGCCACGGGGACGCGCGCGCTGACCGCGTGCCGCACCCGTCGCCAGGCCGAGCCCACGGCGCTCGCACCCTGGACGCCGGCGCCGCCCGTGGCGCCGGACTTCCAGCCGGAGCGATCCAGCTTGTGGACCATCCCCGCGAGCACGTCGACGGCGGCCTCCAGCACCTCCTCGGCCTCGACGGTGTCGGGCGAGGCTGCCTGCGTCGCGGCAGCGGGGTCCGGCAGCAGGTCGTCCAGGTCG
>JALZDI010000176.1 GCA_030862655.1 Actinomycetota bacterium
GCTGCCGTTCCCGGTGATCGACAACGACGAGCTCGCCAAGATCGTGCACATCAACCGCGACGGTGACCTGCCCGGCTACGCCACGCACGTCGTGCGGGGGCTGTACTCCGTCGCCGGCGGCGGCCGGGCGCTCGCCGAGCGGCTCGACGCCATCTGCAGCGAGGTGTCGGAGGCGATCGCCGACGGCGCCCGGATCATCGTGCTGTCGGACCGGCACTCCAACGCCGACAAGGCGCCGATCCCGTCGCTGCTGCTGACCGCCGCCGTGCACCACCACCTGGTGCGCGAGAAGACCCGCACCCAGGTCGGGCTGATCGTCGAGGCCGGCGACGTGCGCGAGGTGCACCACGTGGCGCTGCTGATCGGCTACGGCGCAGCCGCGGTCAACCCGTATCTGGCCATGGAGAGCGTCGAGGACCTGTGCCGCCGCGGGGTCTTCATCAGCGACCTCGACCCCGACGTGGCGGTCAACCAGCTGGTGAGGGCGCTCGGCAAGGGCGTGCTCAAGGTGATGAGCAAGATGGGCGTCTCGACGGTGGCGTCGTACACCGGCGCCCAGATCTTCGAGGCCGTCGGCCTGTCGCAGGAGCTCGTCGACCGCTACTTCACCGGCACGACGTCCAAGCTGGGCGGCATCGGCCTGGACGTGCTCGCCGAGGAGGTGCTGCTGCGGCACCGCAAGGCCTACCCGGTCGACGGCATCCCGGCGGCGCACCGCGAGCTGGAGATCGGCGGCGAGTACCAGTGGCGCCGTGAGGGCGAGCCGCACCTGTTCGACCCCGAGACGGTGTTCCGGCTGCAGCACTCCACCCGCACCGGCCGCTACGACATCTTCAAGCAGTACACCCGCGCGGTCGACGAGCAGTCCCGGCGGCTGATGACGCTGCGCGGGTTGTTCAAGCTCAAGGAGGGAAGCCGCCCGCCGGTTCCCCTCGACGAGGTCGAGCCGGTGTCGGAGATCGTCAAGCGCTTCTCCACCGGCGCGATGTCGTACGGCTCGATCAGCCGGGAGGCACACGAGACGCTGGCGATCGCGATGAACCGGCTGGGCGGCAAGTCCAACACCGGTGAGGGCGGCGAGGACGCCGACCGGCTGCGCGACCCCGAGCGGCGCAGCGCGATCAAGCAGGTCGCCTCAGGCCGTTTCGGGGTGACGGCCGACTACCTCACCAACTCCGACGACATCCAGATCAAGATGGCGCAGGGCGCCAAGCCCGGCGAGGGCGGCCAGCTGCCCGGCGGCAAGGTCTACCCGTGGGTGGCCGAGACCCGGCACTCCACGCCGGGTGTGGGACTGATCTCCCCGCCGCCGCACCACGACATCTACTCGATCGAGGACCTCAAGCAGCTGATCCACGACCTGAAGAACGCCAACCCCTCGGCACGCATCCACGTCAAGCTGGTGTCCGAGGTGGGCGTCGGCACGGTCGCGGCGGGGGTGTCCAAGGCGCACGCCGACGTGGTGCTGATCTCGGGCCACGACGGCGGCACCGGTGCGGCGCCGCTGACGTCGCTGAAGCACGCCGGCGGGCCGTGGGAGCTCGGGCTGGCCGAGACGCAGCAGACGCTGCTGCTCAACGGCCTGCGCGACCGTATCGTGGTGCAGACCGACGGCCAGCTCAAGACCGGCCGCGACGTGGTCGTGGCCGCGCTGCTCGGTGCCGAGGAGTACGGCTTCTCCACCGCCCCGCTGGTGGTGTCCGGCTGCGTCATGATGCGGGTCTGCCACCTCGACACCTGCCCGGTCGGCGTCGCCACCCAGAACCCCGTGCTGCGCAAGCGCTACGAGGGCAAGGCCGAGCACGTCGTGAGCTTCTTCGAGTTCATCGCCGAGGAGGTCCGCGAGTACCTCGCGGCGCTGGGCTTCCGCAGCCTCGACGAGGCGATCGGGCACGCCGACATGCTCGACGTGGAGCCGGCCACGATGCACTGGAAGGCCAAGGGTCTCGACCTGAGCCCGATCCTGTTCGTGCCCGAGCTCGACACCGACGCCGCCAGGCACCAGGTGGTGGCCCAGGACCACGGCCTGGACAAGGCGCTGGACAACGAGCTCGTGCGCCTGTGCGCGGACGCGCTGGAGCGCGGCGAGCCGGTGCGGGCTCAGCTGGAGATCCGCAACGTCAACCGGACTGTGGGCACGATCCTGGGCCACGAGATCACCAAGAAGTACGGTCCCGAGGGTCTGCCCGACGAGACGGTCGACCTGACCTTCACCGGCAGCGCCGGCCAGTCGTTCGGCGCGTTCGTGCCGTGCGGGGTGACCCTGCGGCTGGAGGGCGACGCCAACGACTACCTCGGCAAGGGCCTGTCCGGCGGCCGGATCGTGCTGCGGCCCGACCGGTCGGCGACCTTCACCGCCGAGCAGGAGATCATCGCCGGCAACGTGATCGCCTACGGTGCCACCAGCGGCGAGATCTACATCCGTGGGCAGGTCGGCGAGCGGTTCTGCGTCCGCAACTCCGGGGTGACCGCGGTCGTCGAGGGGGTCGGCGACCACGGCTGCGAGTACATGACCGGCGGCGAGGTCGTCGTACTCGGGCCGAACGGCCGCAACTTCGCCGCCGGCATGTCCGGCGGGGTCGCGTTCGTGCTCGACCTCGACGAGCACCGCGTCAACCACCAGCTGGTCGGGCTGGGGCCGGTCGAGGGCGCGGCCGCGGCCCGGCTGCAGGCGATCGTGCGGCGCCACCAGGAGGAGACCGGCTCGGCGGTCGCCGCCGCCCTGCTGGACGACTGGGACAACGCGCTGCCCCGGTTCACCGAGGTGATGCCGCGCGACTTCCGGCGGGTGCTGGACGTCAAGGCCGACGCCGAGAGCGAGGGCCTGTCCGACGAGGAGACGACCGCACGGATGATGGAGGCCGCCAGTGGCTGACCCGAAGGGTTTCCTGACCACGCCCCGTGAGGTCGCCGAGAAGCGACCGGTCGAGGAGCGCGTCGACGACTGGCACGAGGTCTACCCCGACGACATGGGGCGGACCCTGCTGCCGATCATCACCAAGCAGGCCGGCCGGTGCATGGACTGCGGCATCCCGTTCTGCCACCAGGGCTGCCCGCTGGGCAACCTGATCCCGGAGTGGAACGACCTGGTCTGGCGCGACGACTGGGAGGCTGCGATCGAGCGGCTGCACGCGACCAACAACTTCCCGGAGTTCACCGGAAGGCTGTGCCCGGCGCCGTGCGAGACCGCGTGCGTGCTCGGCATCAACCAGCCAGCGGTGACGATCAAGAACGTCGAGGTGTCGATCATCGACCGCGCCTGGGACGACGGCAACGTGCGCCCGCAGCCCCCGGAGTACCTCAGCGGCAAGACCGTCGCCGTGGTCGGCTCCGGGCCGGCCGGGCTCGCGGTGGCCCAGCAGCTCACCCGGGCCGGGCACACGGTCGCGGTGTACGAGCGGGCCGACAAGATCGGTGGCCTGCTGCGCTACGGCATCCCCGAGTTCAAGATGGAGAAGAAGCACGTCGACCGCCGCATCGACCAGATGCGGCGCGAGGGCACGGTGTTCCGTGCCGGCGTCGACGTGGGTACGACGATCACGGGCAGCCAGCTCCGTGAGCGCTACGACGCCGTCGTGCTCGCCGTGGGCGCTACCGCGTGGCGCGACCTGCCGGCGCCCGGTCGCGAGCTCGGGGGCATCCACCAGGCGATGGAGTACCTCCCGCAGGCCAACCGGGTCGCGCTCGGCGAGGAGGTCGACGACCAGATCACCGCGGCCGGCAAGGACGTCATCATCATCGGCGGCGGCGACACCGGCGCCGACTGCCTGGGCACGGCCCACCGCCAGGGTGCGAGGTCGGTGACCCAGCTCGAGATCATGCCCGAGCCCGGCGACGAGCGTCCCGCCCACCAGCCGTGGCCGACGTACCCGATGGTCATGCGGGTCTCCGCGGCGCACGAGGAGGGCGGCGAGCGCGTGTACTCGGTCTCGACCGAGGAGTTCGTCGGCGACGACGACGGCAACGTCCGCGCGCTGCGGCTGGTCGAGGTGCAGAGCAAGGACGGCAGGTTCGAGCCGGTGCCCGGCACCGAGCGCGAGATCCCCGCCGGCCTGGTGCTGCTGGCGATGGGTTTCACCGGCCCCGAGCAGGGTGGCCTCATCGAGCAGCTCGACGTCGAGCTCGACCAGCGCGGCAACGTCGTCCGCGACGACGCCTACATGTCCTCCCAGGACGGCGTGTTCGTGGCCGGCGACTGCGGCCGCGGGCAGTCGCTGATCGTGTGGGCGCTCGCCGAGGGGCGTGCCTGCGCCGCCGGTGTCGACACCTACCTCACCGGGTCGACGGCGCTGCACGCGCCGATCAGGCCGACCGAACGGCCGATGGCGGTCTGAGACCACATACCGTGCCCCGGCGGGCGCTGGCGCCGGGGCACTAGGCTCGGAGCGTGCGTAGAGCCAAGATCGTCTGCACCCTCGGACCCGCGACCGACTCTCCCGAACGCATTCGCCAGCTGGTGGATGCCGGAATGAACGTGGCCCGGCTGAACCTGAGCCACGGCAGCCACGCGGAGCAGGAGCGGCGCTACCGCTGCGTGCGCGCGGCTTCCGACGCGTCCGGTCGCGGGGTGGGCGTGCTGGCCGACCTGCAGGGGCCCAAGATCCGGCTGGGCCGGTTCGCCGACGGCGCGGCCGACCTCGAGGTCGGAGACGCCTTCACGATCACGACCCGCGACGTGGCCGGCGACGGCAGCCTCTGCTCGACCACGTACGCCGGGCTGCCCGGGGACGTCGCCGTCGGCGACGAGATCCTGATCGACGACGGCAACGTGCGGCTGCGGGTGGAGAAGGTCGGCGACACCGACGTCGCCACCGTGGTCGAGATCGGCGGTCGGGTCAGCAACCACAAGGGCATCAACCTGCCGGGTGTGGCGGTCAGCGTGCCCGCGCTCTCGGAGAAGGACATCGACGACCTGCGGTGGGC
>JALZDI010000177.1 GCA_030862655.1 Actinomycetota bacterium
GAGGTGAGCGGTGCCACCAGCAGCGTCATCCCGGCCCCGAACAGGCAGATGCCGGGCAGCACGTCGCCGACGTAGCCGGCGCCGGCCCCGACCCGGCTGAGCAGCAGTACGCCGAGCGCGGCCACGACCGGTCCGCCGACCAGCTGCGCCCGCGGACCGATGCGCGCCGCGAGGGCGCCCGAGCGCGACGAGAACAGCAGCATGATCACGGTGAACGGCGCCATCGACAGCCCGGCGGTCAGCGGGGTGAACCCCGCCGACACCTGCAGCTGCAGCACCAGCAGGAACAGCATGCCGCCGAGCGCGCCGTACACCACGAACGTCTCCAGGTTCACCACCGAGAACGTCCGGTCGGCGAACAGGGACGGCGGCAGCATCGGCTCGGGGGTCCGCCGTTCGCGCAGCACGAAGGCCGCCAGGCACGCCGCGCCCGCGCCTCCCGCCACGAGTACGACGGTCCCGCCGCTCTCGCCGGCCTCGATGAGCGCGAACGTGACCCCCGCCAGGCCGAGCGCGCCGAGCGCCGCCCCCGCCACATCGAACCGCTGGCCGGGCACCCGGTGGCCCGACTCGGGCACGTGCCGCGCGGTGACCACGAGCACCACGACCGCCAACGGGACGTTGATGAAGAACACCCAGCGCCACGAGGCCACCTGGATCAGCCAGCCGCCCAGCAGCGGCCCGAGCGCGGCGGCGATGCCGGTATACGCCGACCAGACGCCGATGCCGCGGGCCCGGTCCGCCCGTTCCAGGCTTGCCTGCAGGATCGCCAGGCTTCCCGGCGTCAGCAGCGCCCCGCCGACGCCCTGCAGGGCGCGGGCGGCGACCAGCTGCAGCGGGTCCTGCGCCAGGCCGCACACCAGCGACGCGGCGGCGAACCAGCCGACACCGACCAGGAAGACGCGCCGCCGGCCGAAGCGGTCGCCCAGCGAGCCGCCGATGAGGATGAGCGACGCGAGGCTGAGCATGTAGGCGTTGACCACCCACTGCAGCTCGGCCAGGTCGGCCCGCAGATCCTCGCCGATCGGTTTGACCGCGACGTTGACCACGGTGCCGTCGAGCAGGGCCATCCCCGACCCGAGCACGGCCGCGAGCACGATCCAGCGCCCGGCCCGCGACTTCAGGGCGACCGCGGTACTCACCCGCCCATGGTGGCAGGTGAGGGACCTACGGGCTCGGCTCCGGAGGGGCGGGGCTGGGCGGCGGCTCGGGGCGGCCGGGTTCGGGCTCGGGTTCGGTCGCGGTCGGCGTCGGCGTCGGGGTCGGGAACTCGCCGGTGACCGTGGGCCGCGGCAGCGGGCTGGACGGCACCGGCTGGGTGGGCTGCGGCGTCTCCACCTCGATGACCGGCTCGTCGACCGGGTCGACGATCTCGCGCTCGATGTGCGCCGAGGCCAGCCCCAGCCCCCCGAGGCGGAGGTGGTCCCAGGCCTTCAGCTCGGCGGTGTCCTTGTCCACGTAGAGCACCGACAGCTCGATCGGCGCGGGCCCGGTGTCCGGCTCCAGCGCGCGCAGCCCGGAGCCGCCGGTCGACCCCTCCAGGATCCGCCAGGTGCCGTGCTCCATCCGGTCGACGTCGTGCCGATGCTGATGGCCGGACAGCACCATCTCGGTCAGGCCGTCGAACACCGCAGCGGGCTCGGGGTCGTGGTAGGCCATCACGTCGACGTCACCGTCGCGGCGGGCCACGTCGGCCAGCGCGTGCGCCTGCGCGACCACGCTGTCCTCGGCGATCGGCTCGCTGTTGTCGGGCGTGAACCTCGGGTCGCCGGCCCCGAGGAAGCGTAGCCCGGCCACGTTCCTCGGCTTGCCGTTGAGCACCACCACGCCGGGCAGCCGCTGCATCGCCCGCTGGGTGATCATCGAGTCGTGGTTGCCGCGCACCCACACGTAGGGCGCGTCGATCCCGCGGACCCCCTCGAGGTACCCGTTCTCCGCCTTCGAGCCGTGGTCGGTGATGTCGCCGGTGTCCACGACCACGTCGACGTTGTACTGGTGCGCCACGGTCCTGATCACGTCCCAGGCCTGCGGTGCGATGTGCAGGTCGGAGACGTGCAGCACCCGCACCAGGTCCTCCTGCGGCGACATCACGGGCAACGTGGAGGTGGCGCTGTAGAGGCTGCCGACGTTGGTGACCAGCCGGGCCAGCTGCCGGCGGTACTTGTCGAAGTCGGCGATGATGTCGCGGGCGTTGCCGACCAGCGAGGGCGCGCTGGTGAGCAGGCCGGAGAAGCGTGGCTCCTGCACCGCCGACGGGGTCCAGGTGCTCCACGTCGCGTAGTAGCCGCCTCCGATGGCGGCCAGTGCGACCGCGCCCGCGGCGAAGGCGGCCCGAACCCGGCGCAGCACCAGCAGGGCGAACCCCGCGGCGCCGAGCAGCGCGACCACGGCCGTGCGCAGGAACACGTCGAACACACCGGCGCGGATGTCGGCCACCGCGCGGTCCTCCAGGCCCTGCAGCGTGGAGGGGTCCGCCGCGATCTCCCGGGCCTTCTCCGCGTCCAGGCCGCGGACCTGGACCCGCAGCCGCATCGGCGAGTCGTGGGTGTCGAACATCAGCTGGCCCAGCGGCGGCGTGTCCACGGTGGTGCCGCCCCGCAGGGCCGGCCGCAGCGCCATCGTGGTGTCGAACGGCCCCACCGCCTGGCGCTCGGTGCCCGCGAGCGTCAGCGCCAGCCAGGCTCCGGTCAGGCCGAGTACGACGATGAGCGCCGCAGCGCCCGCTCGGCGCCGCCACTGACGCCAGGCGTGGCCCTCCCGTTGCTTCTCGCCGGCAGCGTGGGCAGTCGTCTCGTCCGCCATCTCACACGGTTCTACCCCACAGCCGGGGGTACATGCTGTTGGCCATGTCACCGAACGTAAAGTCCCGGGCGACCGAGGTCGCGTCCGAGGTCCTGGCCGCCGCCGCGCGCGTCCCCTCCGCGGTCGCCGGTGCCCCGGCACGACTGCGCGACCCGATGGTCCAGTCCGACCTGCTGCTGCTCACCAAGGCGGCGGCGGCCGCGACAGCCGCCTGGCTGCTGGCCGTCCAGGTCTTCGCGCTGCCGCAGCCGTTCCTGGCCCCCTGGTCAGCTCTGCTGACGGTGCACGCGACCGTGTACCGCAGCGTCTCCAGGGGTGTCCAGCAGGTCAGCGCGACGGTGCTCGGCGTGCTGCTGTCGTTCGTACTGGCCGAGCTGCTGGGGATCAACGGCCTCACGCTCTTCGTGGTCCTGGTGGGCGCGTTGCTGCTCGCCCGGGTCGGGGTGCTGCGCGACGAGGGTGTCACGGTCGCCACCACCGCCCTCTTCGTCCTGACCACCGGGTACGGCCAGCAGGAGAGCATGCTCGGTGACCGGATTCTCGCCACCGCACTGGGCATCGGGGTGGGCGTGCTGGTCAACCTGGCGGTGGTCCCGCCGCTGAACCAGCGCAGCGCCGCGCAGCACGTCGACCACGTGGACAGGCTGCTGGGCGACCTTCTCCAGGAGTGTGCGCAGGCGGTGCGGGGAGGCGCCACCGACGAGTCGATGTCGGGACTGATCGAGAAGACACGCAGCCTCGACCGCGAGCTTGAGCACGCCTGGGAGGTCGTCGGGTTCGCCCGGGAGAGCACCCGGCTCAACCCCCGGCAGCGAAGGACGCGCCGGGAGAGAGGGGACGACCTGCCCTACGAGCAGATCCTGTACCGCCTTGAGGACGGGATCTCCGAGACGCGCAGCATGGCCCGCACGCTGCTGGAGTCCACCTTCGCCGAGCACGAGTGGGACCACCGCTTCCGCGAGCCGTGGCTCGACGTACTCGCCTCGGTCGGTGAGCGTGTGCACTCACCCGATGCCTGGGTGGTCGACGTGCGGGGTCGCCTGGATGCGCTGACACGCGGGCTGTCTGTCGGGGCGCTGCCCGACCTCCGGTGGCCCCTCTACGGCGCCCTGATCACGAACGTGCGCCACATCGTGGACATCCTCGACGACGTGGCCACCCACCGCTCCGCACGTGAGCAGGACGGCCACGACGGCCACGACGACGAGGTAACTTACAAGCAGGCTTGACTGTTTGTTTGCCTCGCCTCATGCTGTGGGCGTGGCAGCCACCACCCAGGGCACCGCGACGCGCGTTCCGCAGGAGGAGCGCAGCCGCGTCACGCGCCGGCGGCTGCTGGAGGCCACCATCGACTGCCTGGTCGAGCGGGGCTGGTCGGGCACGTCGACGACCCTGGTCTCGCAGCGGGCGGGGGTCTCGCGCGGCGCGCAGCTGCACCACTTCCCGACCAAGAGCGACCTGGTGGTCGCCGCGGTCGAGCACATGGGGCGCCGTCGCTCGGAGGAGCTGTTCGAGAAGGCGGCCACACTGCCGCGCGGCGCCCGCCGTACCCGCGCGGTGCTCGACCTGCTCGCCGAGCACTTCACCGGGCCGCTCTTCACCGCGGCCCTCGAGCTGTGGGTCGCGGCCCGCTCCGACGAGCAGCTGCACGCCGCCGTCGCCCCGCTGGAGCAGCGCATCGGCCGCGAGGCCCACCGGCAGACCGTCGAGCTGCTGGGCGTCGACGAGTCACGGCCCGGCACCCGCGAGCTGGTCCAGGCGACCCTCGACCTGGTGCGCGGGCTCGGCCTGGCCGACACGCTGACCGACGACAGCACCCGGCGCAACCGCATCCTCGACCGGTGGGCCAAGACGCTGGACCGGGCGTTCGCCGAGATGGACGGTGCTGCCGCCGCGGGGAGCCAGCGGCGATGACCGGCGACCTGCGCACCCGTGTCCTCGACGACCTGGCCGCCGAGGGCGCTGCCCTCGAGGCGCTGGTGGCCGGCCTCGACGCCGACGGCTGGCGCACCGCCACCCCGGCGCCGGGGTGGACCATCGCCCACCAGGTCGCCCACCTGGCGTGGACCGACGAGGCGGCGCTGCTGGCCGCCACCGACCCGGGCGCCTTCGGCGCCCACC
>JALZDI010000178.1 GCA_030862655.1 Actinomycetota bacterium
CTCGCGCAGTCTCGGCGCGAAGTGCTGCTTGTCACGCTGGTCTGGTACCTTACCAAGCAAGTGCTAGGTTGGAAACGAGGGGAAGCGCATGGCCGTGAGCAGCGAGCGCGCCGGTGACGGCGTCGCGGTCGTCACCGTCCACTACCCCCCGGTCAACGCCGTGCCGGTGCAGGGCTGGTTCGACCTCGCCGACGTGGTGCGCGCCGCCGGTGAGGACGCGTCGGTACGCGCGGTGGTGCTGCGCGCCGAGGGCCGCGGCTTCTGCGCAGGCATCGACATCAAGGAGGTGCAGCGTGAAGCCGGGTACGACGCGCTCGTCGGCGCGAACCGGGGCTGCTACGCCGCCTTCTCGGCGGTGTACCACTGCGCGGTCCCGGTCGTGGCCGCCGTACGCGGGTTCTGCCTCGGCGGCGGCGTCGGCATCGTGGGTAACGCCGACATCGTGGTCGCCGCAGACGACGCCACGTTCGCCGTACCCGAGGTCGACCGCGGGGCGTTGGGGGCCGCCACCCACCTCTCGCGTCTGGTGCCGCAGCACCTGATGCGCGCGCTCTACTACACCGGTCGCTCGGTGACCGCACAGGAGGTGCACGCCCACGGCGGGGTGTACTCCGTCGTCCCCCGCGACTCCGTCGACGACGAGGCGATGACGCTGGCGGGTGAGATCGCGGCCAAGGACGGCACCGTGCTGCGCGCAGCGAAGCAGGCGCTGAACGGCATCGACCCGGTCGACGTGGACCGCAGCTACCGGTTCGAGCAGGGCTTCACCTTCGAGCTCAACCTCACCGGGGTGTCGGACTCGGCACGGCAGGCCTTCCTCGACCGGCAGAGCATCGACCGCGACGGGAGCCGCACGTGGACAAGGTGATGACCGCCGACGAGGTGGTCACCGAGCTGCGCGACGGGATGACGATCGGCATCGGCGGCTGGGGGTCGCGACGCAAGCCGATGGCGCTGGTCCGGGCGGTCCTCCGCTCCGGCCTGCGCGACCTGACGCTGGTCAGCTACGGCGGTCCCGACGTGGGGCTGCTGTGCGCGGCCGGCAAGGTGCGCAAGGTGGTCTACGGGTTCGTGTCGCTGGACACCATCCCGCTGGAGCCGCACTTCCGCGCCGCCCGGGAGAACGCATCGGTCGAGGTGCTCGAGCTCGACGAGGGCATGCTGCAGGCGGGGCTGCGCGCGGCGGCGCAGCGGCTGCCGTTCCTGCCGATCCGGGCCGGGCTCGGCTCGGCGGTGCTGGAGACCGCCGGGGGCAAGGAGCTGCGCACCGTGCGCTCGCCGTACGACGACGGCGAGGAGCTCGTGGCGATGCCGGCGCTGCACCTCGACGCGGCGCTGGTGCACCTGAACCGGGCCGACCGGCGCGGCAACGCGCAGTACCTCGGCCCTGACCCGTACTTCGACGACCTCTACTGCCTGGCGGCCGAGCGCCGCTACGTGTCCTGCGAGCAGGTGGTCGACACGGCCGAGCTGACCAAGGATGCTCCGCCGCAGAGCCTGCTGCTGCACCGGATGATGGTCGACGGCGTCGTCGAGACGCCGCTGGGCGCGCACTTCACCAGCTGCGTGCCCGACTACGACCGCGACGAGGCGTTCCAGAAGGCCTACGCCGCAGCCGCCGCGGACCCGGACGCATGGCGCGCGTTCGACGAGCGCTTCCTGCGCGGCAGCGAGGACGGCTACCACGGCGCGGTGACGCGCTGGCACGCCGAGGCCGAGCAGGCCACGGACGACGGAGGTGCGCGATGAGCACAGACGACCAGGCGACGCGCGCCGAGGTGTGCGTGACCGCGTGCGCCGACCTGTTCGCCGAGGACGGCGAGATCCTGGCCAGCCCGATGGGGCTCGTGCCCGGCATCGGTGCACGTCTGGCCCGTCGTACCAGCGCGCCCGACCTTGTGCTGAGCGACGGCGAGGCCTACCTGCTCGACGACGACGGCGTGCTCGAGGGATGGCTGCCGTACCGGCGTGTGTTCGACGTGGTTGCCCACGGCAGCCGACACGTGGTGATGGGCGCCAGCCAGGTCGACCGGTACGGCAACCAGAACATCTCCTGCATCGGCGAGCACTCCCACCCCAAGCGGCAGCTGCTCGGTGTCCGCGGCGCTCCGGGCAACACGGTGAACCACCGCACCAGCTACTGGGTGCCCAAGCACAGCCCGCGGGTCTTCGTCGACCGTGTCGACGTGGCGTCGGGAGTCGGCTACGACCGCGCCCGTGACGCCGGCCCTGGTGCGCAGCGGTTCCACGACATCCACCGGGTCGTCACCAACCTCGCCGTGCTGGACTTCGAGACCGGCGACCGGTCGATGCGGCTGCGCTCGGTGCACCCGGGGGTCACGGTCACCGACGTCGAGGAGGCCACCGGGTTCGCGCTGACCCACGACGACGAGGTGCCCCAGACGCGTGTCCCGGGCGCCGAGGAACTGCGGCTGCTGCGCGAGGCCGTCGACCCCTCCGGTCGGCGTGACCGCGAGGTCCCGGCGTGACCACGCTGCCGACCGCGCTGACCGAGCTGGTCGGGGTGCGGCACCCGGTCGTGCAGACCGGGATGGGCTGGGTCGCCGGCCCGCGACTGGTGTCGGCCACCGCCAACGCCGGCGGGCTGGGCATCCTCGCCTCGGCGACCATGTCGTACGACGAGCTCGCCGCCGCGATCCGCGAGACCCGGGAGCGCACCGACGCGCCGTTCGGCGTCAACCTGCGCGCCGACGCCCACGACGCGGCCGAGCGGGTGCGGTTGCTGGTCCGCGAGGGCGTGCGGGTCGCGTCGTTCGCGCTGGCGCCGAAGCGGGAGCTCATCGCGGAGCTGAAGGAGGCCGGCGTACTCGTCGTCCCCTCGGTCGGTGCGGCTCGGCACGCGGAGAAGGTCGCGGAGTGGGGCGCGGATGCTGTGGTCGTGCAGGGAGGCGAGGGCGGTGGCCACACCGGTGGGGTGGCGACCACGCTGCTGCTGCCCTCGGTCGTCGACCGGGTCGACATCCCGGTGGTGGCGGCCGGCGGGTTCTTCGACGGGCGCGGCCTGGTGGCGGCCCTGGCCTACGGCGCGGCCGGCGTGGCCATGGGCACGCGGTTCCTGCTCACCAAGGAGAGCACGGTCCCCGACGCGGTGAAGCAGCTCTACCTCGGGTCGGGCCTCGACGGCACCGTGGTGACCCGCAAGGTCGACGGCATGCCGCACCGGATGCTGCGCACCGAGCTGGTCGACAAGCTGGAGGGCGCCTCACGGGTGCGCGGGCTCGCGCGCGCCGTGCGGTCAGCCAAGGAGCTGCAGCAGCTCACCGGCACACCGTGGACCAAGCTGCTGCGCGAGGGCGTCGCGCATCGCCGCCGCGGTGGCCTGACCTGGTCGCAGACGCTGATGGCGGCCAACACGCCGACGCTGCTCAAGGCCGGCCTGGTCGCGGGCCGCACCGACAGCGGGGTGTTCGCGGCCGGCCAGGTGGTGGGCCTGCTCGACGACCTGCCCACCTGCCAGGAGGTCGTGGACGGCGTGGTCGCCGACGCGCTCGGCGTGCTCGACCGGCTGGGCGGGCTGCCGCGCTGACGCCGGGGCAGGCGGCGAGCAGCCGGTCCGCCGGCTTACGGAGCCGCCCGAGGCCGTGGCAGCCGGGGAGGCTGTCGATCCGCGCGTCGACCCGCTCGGCCACCTCGAGGCCCTCCGGCCCACCGAGCAGGTGCTGCACGAGTGGTGCACCTCTGCGCGCGGCATGGCGTTGGCGCCGACCGGCTGCCAGGCCCTGGCCAGTGCGAACCGTGTCAGCCTGCACGGCGACGCGCTTGAGCACCTCAGTCAGGGTCAGGTGCTGCTCGACTGCATCAGCCGGGTGTAGTCGGCGTGGGTAATCCGCGCGTTGACCGCGTCCCAGCGCATGTGGGTGCCGATGAAGTCCTCGCCGACGATGTGGCCGGCGAGGATCGCGTCGCTTTGCCTTAGCGTCCGACGTTGTCCGCCTGGGTTCTGCTCCGATGCCCGGACATCCCGGCAAAGCGGCCTCCGCCGCGGAGAACATGGCGCGGATGGGCTACCTCGCGTAGTCGGTCCGGGCCAAATCATGCCCGAAATGCCGGTTTTGCTCACGCTAAGTAGTTTCGTCCGGAATTCTTTGGCGCGCACGTCCTCGGGCACATCGGCCCGGAACGACCTCTCCCAAGGAGCAACCTCATGACGCAAACCCCTGTGCACCCGCCGCCGGGCGCCCCCGTCTACGTCAAGGCGCCGACCAACGGCCTGGCCACCACCTCGCTCGTGCTGGGCATCATCGGCACCGTTCTCGCGCTGATCCCGATCTTCGGCATCGTCGGCGCCCTCACCGGTGGCCTGGGCCTCGCCTTCGCCGTCGCCGGCTTCGTGGTCGCCGGCAAGCGTGGCGTGGGCAAGGGCAAGTCGATCGCCGGCCTGGTCCTCGGCATCGCCTCGATCATCGTCTTCATGGCCGTGAGCGCGGCCACCGTCGCCGTTGTCGACAGCGCCGTCAAGGACCTCGACAAGGAGATGAAGGCTCGCACCGACACTTCGGCGTCCACCGACGTGTCCGACACCAAGGAGCTCAAGGACGCGCAGCTTGCCAAGCCCGTCGAGGACCCCATCCTGGGCGTCAGCGTCAAGGTCACTCTGACGAACAACTCGTCCGAGACCAGCGACTACATGGGCAGCGTCGTCTTCGAGTCGCCCAACGGCAAGACGCAGTACGGCACCGGCCCCCTGTTCGCCGAGAACCTCGACCCCGGCCAGTCCACCACCACCGAGGTCGTGATGCTCGACGAGCTGCCGAAGAACGCCGACAAGCTCGTCGCGCGGCTCACCGACTTCGACCGGATGGCCTCGTTCTGACCCGCATGCGCTGAGCGACCGTTCTCTCTCCCGGTCGCGCATGCATACGCAGGACCCTTGGGAGAGGGGCGAGGGGGGGG